>NZ_AKJI01000028.1:0-120829 GCF_000282415.1 Pseudomonas sp. GM60 | reverse complement strand
CCAGCTTGCTGGCGATGGGGCCGCCATCACACCGCATAACCTTCCCGCAGGCATAAAAAAAGGCCACCCGAAGGCAGCCTTTAAAAACTAGAGAGGTTTTTACTTACACCGCCGCAACCGGACGCATGTAAGAGATCGGTGCAGTGCTGGCGTCTTCGAAAGTCACGACTTCCCAAGCATCTGGCTGCTCAATCAACTTGCGCAGCAGCTGGTTGTTCAATGCATGTCCGGACTTGAAGCCCTTGAACTCACCAATCAGGCTATTGCCCAGCAGGTAGAGGTCACCAATTGCATCGAGGATCTTGTGCTTCACGAATTCGTCTTCATAGCGAAGGCCGTCTTCGTTCAGTACACCATCCGCGTCGACCACAATAGCGTTTTCAACGCTGCCGCCGAGTGCGAGGTTGTGCTTGCGCAGGTACTCGATGTCACTCATGAAACCAAAGGTACGGGCGCGGCTGACTTCTTTTACGAACGAAGTGCTGGAAAAATCCACGCTTGCACTTTGTGTGCGGTTACGGAAAACCGGGTGATCGAAATCGATCTCGAAACTCACCTTGAAGCCTTCGAAAGGGACGAAAGTGGCGCGCTTGTCGCCGTCTTCCACTGTCACTTCCCGCAGGATCCGGATGAATTTCTTGGCTGCGTCCTGTTCTTCCAGGCCGGCCGATTGAATCAGGAAAACGAAAGGTCCAGCGCTACCATCCATGATCGGGACTTCGGACGCGGAGAGCTCGACGTAGGCGTTATCGATGCCCAGGCCGGCCATGGCCGAGAGCAAGTGCTCAACCGTGTCCACTTTCACGTCACCGTTGACCAGCGTCGTCGACATAGTTGTCTCGCCGACGTTGGCAGCACGAGCCGGGATCTCGACCACTGGATCGAGGTCGGCACGGCGAAAGACGATTCCGGTGTCGATCGGTGCAGGCTTGAGGGTCAGGTATACCTTCTCCCCAGAATGCAGACCTACACCGGTGGCACGGATAATATTTTTCAGTGTGCGTTGTTTAATCATGGCTTGGGCCGCTTCAGCGCAAATTGCGAACTGGTATCAACAAAGGCTGGCGATGATAGCAGACCAGACCTTTGCTGAACACCAATCACCTTCATAGCCCTGATACATTCCATTAATCGGCCTGACGACGCAGGAAGGCCGGGATGTCCAGGTAGTCCAGATCATCTTGCGGATTCATCTTCGCGGCAGTCGCAGCACCGGCCTGAGCCTGGTTGCGCATGACGGTCGGACGGTCCAGGTCACGGTAGTTCACCGCTGGAGCTTCCTGACGAGCGGGAGCCGATTGTTGCGGTTGCGGCGCCATGGAAGTGTGAACGGTATTGTCGATGACCTTCACAGGCTTCTCGATTTTCGCGCCCAGACCGGTGGCAACGACTGTTACGTGCAGCTCGTCGCGCATGTCCGGATCGATAACGGTACCGACCTTGACCATCGCGTGCTCGGAAGCGAAGGCTTCGATGATGCTACCCACGTCGGAGTACTCACCCAGGGACAGGTCAGGGCCGGCGGTGATGTTCACCAGGATGCCGCGTGCACCTTGCAGGTTCACGTCTTCCAGCAACGGGTTGCGAATGGCCGCTTCGGTGGCTTCGCGTGCACGGTTCGGACCGCTGGCGCAGCCAGTGCCCATCATCGCCATGCCCATTTCGCTCATCACGGTACGGACGTCGGCGAAGTCGACGTTGATCATGCCCGGACGCTTGATGATGTCGGAGATACCGCGAACGGCACCGGCCAGTACATCGTCTGCCTTGGCGAAAGCCGACAGCAGGCTGGCGTCTTTACCGAGGATGGTCAGCAGCTTCTCGTTGGGAATGGTGATCAACGAGTCGACGCTTTCCGACAGCAGGCGGATGCCTTCGTCGGCCAGTTGCATACGCTTGCGGCCTTCGAACGGGAACGGACGGGTCACCACCGCAACGGTGAGGATCCCCATTTCCTTGGCCACTTCAGCAATGATCGGCGCAGCACCGGTACCGGTACCGCCGCCCATGCCGGTGGTGATGAACACCATGTTGGTGCCCTGCAGGACTTCGGCAATGCGCTCGCGATCTTCGAGAGCGGCCTGACGACCTACTTCAGGGTTGGCGCCGGCGCCGAGACCTTTGGTCACGCTGGTGCCCAGTTGCAGGATGGTCCGCGCGCTGATGCTCTTCAGCGCCTGGGCATCAGTGTTGGCGCAGATGAATTCAACGCCTTCAATGTTGCTCTTGACCATGTGATTGACAGCGTTGCCGCCGCCTCCGCCAACACCGATAACCTTAATGACCGGGCTTGCGGGGATGTTGTCTACGAGTTCGAACATTTTCCCTCTCCTTTGATTCTCTAGTTTTTTCGCCTACTGCCTGTATCTACAACGGTGCTGCGGTAATTCTTCAGAAGTTGCCTTGTACCCAGCTCTTGATGCGATCGAGCAAGGCGGCTTTCGGTTCGTCATTGCTGTAGCTGTCGCGGCTGCTGATGCCCGAGAACGAAATCCCGTCGGACTGCTTCTGCAGGCCGTACATCAACAGGCCGACGCCGGTGGAATAAATCGGGTTGCGCACCACGTCGTCGAGACCCTTCACGCCATGCGGCACGCCCAGGCGGACCGGCATGTGGAAAATCTCTTCGGCCAGTTCGACCGCGCCTTCCATCTTCGACGTACCACCGGTCAACACGATGCCGGCCGGGATCAGGTCTTCGTAGCCGCTGCGACGCAGTTCGGCCTGGATCAGCGTGAACAGCTCGTCGTAACGCGGCTCGACCACTTCGGCCAGGGCCTGGCGGGACAGCTCGCGCGGTGGACGGTCGCCAACGCTCGGGACCTTGATGGTTTCACCGGCACCGGCCAGCTTGGCCAGGGCACAGGCGTAGCGAATCTTGATTTCTTCGGCGTACTGGGTCGGGGTGCGCAACGCCATGGCGATGTCGTTGGTCACCTGATCGCCCGCAATCGGGATCACTGCGGTGTGACGGATCGCGCCTTCGGTGAAGATCGCGATGTCGGTGGTGCCGCCGCCGATGTCCACCAGGCACACGCCCAGCTCTTTCTCGTCGTCGGTCAGTACCGAGTACGCGGACGCCAGTTGCTCGAGAATGATGTCGTCGATTTCCAGACCGCAGCGACGCACGCATTTTTCAATGTTCTGTGCGGCGTTGACGGCGCAGGTGACCACGTGGACCTTGGCTTCCAGACGTACGCCGGACATGCCCAGAGGCTCACGCACGCCTTCCTGGTTATCGATCACGTAATCCTGCGGCAGGGTGTGCAGCACGCGCTGGTCAGCCGGGATTGCCACAGCCTGGGCGGCGTCGAGGACGCGCTCAAGGTCGGCGGAGCTGACTTCGCGATCACGAATCGCCACGATGCCGTGGGAGTTCAGGCTGCGGATGTGATTGCCGGCCACGCCGACAAACGCCGAGTGGATCCGGCAACCAGCCATCAGCTGCGCTTCTTCGATGGCGCGCTGGATCGATTGCACGGTGGACTCGATGTTCACCACCACGCCTTTCTTCAGGCCGCGGGACGGATGAGTGCCGATCCCGACGATTTCCAGCGTGCCGTCGTCCGAGACCTCGCCTACCAGCGCCACCACCTTGGAGGTGCCGATATCGAGACCGACGATCATTTTGCCGCTTTGCACGTTTGCCATGGGTCCTGCCTCTCTTAATTCTTCGCGACAGCGGGTTGGGCTGTCGTAGGCGCTACAGGTTCCCGCCAGCCAACAGCGAGGCCGTTGGCGTAGCGCAGATCGATGCGCGCAATGTTCGTAATCTGTTCTTTAAGCGTCTTGTCGTAGATGGCAATGAAGCGGCGCATCTTTTCCACCAGGTTGCCGCGGCCCAGCAGCAGTTCGATCCCCGGGCCCGAACTGCCGGCACCGGTGGTCAGGAACCAGCTGCCTCGTTCACGCAACTCCAAGCGTGCAATCGAGAAGCCCAACGGCCTGAGCATCTGGCTCAGCACCTGGTATTGCTGCATCACTTGCTGCTGAGCCCTTTGTGGGCCGAACAGCTGTGGCAAGTGTTCGTAGTTCGCCAGCTCACGCGGGGTGAACGCCTGACCCTGGTTGTTCAACAGCGATTCATCGCCCCAACGGGCCACCGGCAGTTGTTCTTCCAGGCGGATCACCACTTGATCCGGCCACACCCGACGCACTTCGGCGTGGGCAATCCATGGCATCTGTTCCAGCTCGGTGCGCATGCTCGCCAGGTCGATGGTGAAGAAGCTCGACGCCACGTACGGGGCGATTCGCTGCTGCACCGCTTGCTGGCTGATGTAACTCAGGTCGCCCTGCACCGCGATCTTGGTGATTGGCCGGTCGGCGTACGGCAGCAAACGCTGTGCGCCTTCGTAAGTGCCAAACCCCAGTGCGACCAGCAGCACTGGCCAGAACAGGCTTTTCAGAAAACCAAAATTGGCTTTCGGCAGGCGCGCAGACATCGGCTCTTTGGCCACCATTCGGCTGGCACCCCGCGGCACCGGCTTGCGACCGGGTGCTGGAGGGGGCTGATGTCTGAGCTGTGCGCCTTGCATGGTCTTACCCTCGAACCTCAACACTGGCGGCCAGGATCGCCAGGACCAATTGCTGGAAATCCAGACCGGCGGCACGGGCCGCCATCGGGACCAAACTGTGATCGGTCATGCCCGGTGCGGTGTTGACTTCCAGGAACCAGAACTGCCCGTCGGCGTCCTGCATCACGTCAGCCCTGCCCCAACCGGCGATACCCAGTGCCTCACAGGCTTTCGCCGTGAGGTCCATCAGTTCTTTTTCCTTGTTGCTGTCGAGGCCGCACGGGATCCGGTACTGGGTATCGGAGGCCACGTACTTGGCGTCGTAGTCGTAGAAACTGTGCGTCGTGCCCAGGGCAATCGGTGGCAACACCTGGTCACGCAGGGTGGCGATGGTGAACTCCGGACCTTGAATCCATTGCTCGACCAACACTTGCGAATCGTAGGTACTGGCCGCTTTCCACGCGTCGATCAACTCGGGCGCGGAAGTCACTTTGGCCATCCCGATACTTGAACCTTCATGGGCCGGTTTGACGATCAAAGGGAAGCCCAGTTCCGTCGCCGCCGAAATACAATCGGCCTCGGAACTCAGTACCGCGTGGCGTGGCGTCGGAATGCCGAGGCTGTGCCACACCTGCTTGGTACGCAGCTTGTCCATGGCCAGTGCCGACGCCAGAATGCCGCTGCCGGTGTACGGAATGCCCAGGCATTCCAGCAGGCCTTGCATGCTGCCGTCTTCACCGCCACGACCGTGGAGAATGATGAACGCGCGGTCGATTTTCTCGTTGAGCAAACGCTGCAACAGGTCATCACCGACATCGAGACCGAACGCGTCCACACCGGCGCTTTGCAACGCTGCGAGAACCGCATTGCCCGACTTCAGGGAAACTTCACGCTCCGCACTCTTGCCGCCGAACAGCACGGCAACGCGGCCGAAATCTTTCGGCGCGACAGTGGATACGAGGTTGGCGTAAGCAGCAGTCATTTCAACTTCCCCACGCTTGGCGCGGCAATGGCGCCAGCGAACAACGGACTCTTCAACAGTTTCGGTGCGAGACCGCCGATATCACCGGCGCCCTGGCACAGCAGGATGTCGCCGGCACGCAGCAGCGGCTTGACGACAGGCGCGAGGTCGACACCGCGCTCGATGTAGATCGGGTCGAGCTGACCGCGCTGACGGATGCTGTTGCACAGCTTGCGGCTGTCGGCACCCGGAATCGGCTCTTCGCCGGCCGGATAGACTTCCATCAGCAACAACACGTTGGCGTCGGCCAGTACATTGACGAAATCGTCGTACAGGTCGCGGGTGCGGCTGTAACGGTGCGGCTGGTAGACCATCACCAGGCGGCGCTCCGGCCAGCCACCACGGACGGCCTTGATCACGGCCGCGACTTCGGTCGGGTGGTGACCGTAGTCGTCGACCAGCATCACGCTGCCGTCTTCGACCGGCAGTTCGCCATATACCTGGAAGCGTCGGCCGACACCCTGGAACCCGGACAGGCCCTGGACGATGGCTTCATCGCTGACGCCTTCGTCAGTGGCGATGCAGATGGTGGCCAGCGCGTTCAGCACGTTGTGGTTGCCCGGCATGTTCACCGAGACATCCAGCGGCTCGCGGTCAGGACGCAGCACGGTAAAGAAGGTCTGCATGCCCTGCTGACGCACATTGATCGCGCGCACATCGCAGTCATCGCCGAAACCGTACGTGACGACCGGACGTTTGACCTGCGGCAGAATTTCACGCACCACCGGATCGTCCAGGCACACCACCGCCAGACCATAGAACGGCAGGTTGTGCAGGAACTCGACGAAGGTTTTCTTCAGTTTGTTGAAGTCACCGTCGTAGGTCGCCATGTGGTCGGCGTCGATGTTGGTGACCACGGCCACCAGCGGCTGCAAGTGCAGGAAGCTGGCGTCGCTTTCATCGGCTTCGGCGATCAGGTAGCGGCTGGTGCCGAGCTGGGCATTGGTGCCCGCGGCATTCAGACGACCACCGATGACGAACGTCGGATCGAGGCCACCGGCAGCAAATACCGAAGCGATCAGGCTGGTGGTGGTGGTTTTGCCATGTGTACCGGCGACGGCGATGCCGTGGCGATAGCGCATCAGCTCAGCCAGCATCTCGGCACGCGGCACCACCGGAATACGGCGTTCAAGCGCAGTGGCGACTTCCGGGTTGGAGGTGTTCACCGCGCTCGATACCACCAGCACGTCGGCGGCAGCGGCGTTCTCGGCACGGTGGCCGATAAAGATCTGGGCGCCGAATGATTCGAGACGCTCGGTAACCGGCGAAGCTTTCAGGTCGGAACCGGACACTTCATAGCCCAGGTTCAGCAACACTTCGGCGATCCCGCACATGCCCACGCCGCCGATACCGACGAAGTGGATGCGACGGATACGGCGCATTTCCGGGTGCGGCATGGCTTTCTGATTCTCAACCATGGGCCACCTCCAGGCAGGTATCGACCACGTTACGGGTCGCATCGGGTTTGGCCAGGCGGCGTGCCGCAGTGGCCATGTCGGTGAGTCGTTGTGGTTGCATCAGGACCTCTGTCAGGCGTGCGGCAAGATCCGCTGCGCCAGTCGTTCTTTGCGGCATCAGGAAGGCAGCGCCTTCACGGGCCAAATAATCGGCGTTGCGGGTCTGGTGATCGTCGATCGCGTGGGGCAAAGGCACCAGCATCGAGGGCAGACCGGCGGCAGCCAGTTCACTGATGGTCAGCGCGCCTGCGCGGCACACCACCAGGTCGGCCCAGCCATAGGCGTGGGCCATGTCTTTGATGAAAGGCTGCACTTGCGCCTCGACGCCAGCCGCGCGATAGCGCTCTGCAGTCACTTCATCGTGGTTTTTGCCGGCCTGATGGAACACGTCCGGACGCAGGTCGGGGGCGACGTGCGACAGGGCTTCAGGCAGTAATTTGTTCAACGGTTCTGCGCCCAGGCTTCCGCCGAGGATCAGCAAACGCGCCTTGCGACCAGCCAGGGCAGGTCGCGGTGTGTCGAGGAACAGCTCGGTGCGCACCGGGTTACCGGTGGTCCGTCGGCTGTCCGACAGGGTAAAGGTGTCGGGGAACGCTTCACAGACTCGGGCGGCCAACGGCACCAGCAACCGATTGGCGGTACCGGCCACGGCGTTCTGTTCGTGAACGATCACCGGCACGCTGGCCAGTTTGGCTGCAACGCCGCCAGGACCGGTCACATAACCACCGAAACCAACCACGCACACCGGCCGCAACTGGCGAATGATCGCCCGCGCCTGCCAGACGGATTTGAGCAACATCAACGGCGCCTTGAGCAGGGACAACTTGCCCTTGCCGCGCAGACCGCTGGCGTTGATCCGGTGCAGCTCGATGCCGGCCATCGGCACCAGGTCATTTTCGATGCCACGCGGTGTACCAAGCCAATGCACGGTGTAACCGCGGGCCTGGAACTCGCGAGCGCAAGCCAGCGCCGGGAACACGTGTCCGCCGGTGCCGCCTGCCATGATCAATACGTTAGCGCCCATGGGTCGGCTCCTCGGCGAAGTCGCTCTCATGGAACTCCATCTCCTCACTGCCCAGGTGGGTTCGACTCTCCCACTCAATGCGCAGCAACAAACCGAGACAGGCACAGCAGATCACCAACGAACTGCCGCCATAACTGAGGAACGGCAAGGTCAGGCCTTTGGTTGGCAACAGGCCGACGTTCACCCCGATGTTGATCAGGAACTGACCAATCCACAGGAACGACAGACCGTACGCGATATAGGCAGCAAAGAACTGCTTGGCCTTCTCGGCCCAATAACCGATGTACATGCCGCGAATACAAACAAAGACGAACAGGGCCACGGTGCACAGGGAACCCACGGCACCCAGTTCTTCGGCCAGAACCGAGAACACGAAGTCGGTGTGGGCTTCCGGCAGGTAGAACTGTTTCTGCACGCTGTTGCCCAGGCCTACGCCCAGCCACTCGCCGCGACCGAACGCGATCAATGCTTGCGACAACTGATAACCGGCGCCGAACTGGTCGGCCCACGGGTCGGCAAAGTTGGTCAGACGCGCCATCCGGTATGGCTGCACCTGAATCAACAACACCACCGCCGCAACCGCCAGGACCACCATCAGGGAGAACCGGAACAGCCCGACCCCGCCAAGGAACAGCATCGCCGCAGCCGCGCCCATCATCACGACGGTGGCACCGAAGTCCGGTTCCATCAGCAACAGCCCCGCCATCGGCAGCAGCACGATGAACGGTTTGAAGAAACCCATCCAGCTTTCACGCACTTCTTTCTGGCGACGCACCAGATAGCCGGCGAGGTAGATCACCACGAACACCTTGGCAATCTCGGAAGGCTGAACGTTGAAGAAACTGAAACCGATCCAGCGCATCGAACCGTTCACTTCACGGCCGATCCCCGGAATGATCACCATCACCAGCAAGCCGAACGCACCGATCAGCATCAGCCAGCCCAGGCGTTGCCAGGTGGCGATCGGAATCATCATGGTGACGATGCAGGCAGCCAGGCCCAGCACCACGTAGATCAAGTGGCGAGTCATGTAGTACAGGGCACTGCCCGACTGCACGGCCCCCACTTCGGTCGAAGCCGAGGCGATCATGACCAGTCCGAGGCCGATCAAGGCCAGGCAACCGGCAAGCATCGGAAAATCGAGGTCGATGCCGCGCCCGGTGATGAGCGGCGAAGGAAACGGCTTGATGATGTTGAGCAGGCTCATGCCAGATCCTCCACTGCCTGGACGAACTGGTGACCACGGTCTTCGTAATTCTTGAACATGTCGAAACTGGCGCAGGCCGGCGACAACAACACCACGTCGCCCGGCTGCGCAGCGGCGCGGCATTGCTGCACAGCTTCGACCAGCGAAGCAGCGCGGATCAGCGGCACGGCGTCGCCAATGGCCTCACCGATCTTGTCGGAGTCGCGGCCCATCAGGATCACGGCGCGGCAGTTGGCCGCCACCGGATCACGCAGATCATTGAACTCGGCACCCTTGCCGTCGCCACCGGCGATCAGCACGACCTTGCCGTCGATGTCCGCGCCCAGCCCTTCGATGGCGGCCAATGCGGCGCCGACGTTGGTGGCTTTGGAATCGTTGTAGTAGCTCACGCCGTCCAGGTCACGAACCCACTGGCAGCGATGTTCGAGACCGGCGAACGTGCGCAGGCTCGACAGCATGGCGTCGAACGGCAGGCCAACCGCGTGGCCCAGGGCCAGTGCCGCCAGGGCATTGGACTGATTGTGGGCGCCGCGAATTTTCAGCTCGCGCACCGGCATCAGGTTCTGGAATTCGAAGGCGAGGTATTTCTCGCCGTCTTCTTCGCGGATACCAAACGCCTTGAAATCGGGTTTGCTCAAACCGAAGGTCCAGCAGGGCTGACCTTCGCCCATCAACGGACGGCTCAGGGCGTCCTGACGGTTGACCACGAACTGCCTGGCACCACGGAAAATCCGGTGTTTGGCCAGGTGATAGGCCGGCAGACCGCTGTAGCGGTCCATGTGGTCTTCGCTGACGTTGAGCACGGTCGCCACTTCGGCGTTGAGCTGGTCGGTGGTTTCGAGCTGGAAGCTCGACAGTTCCATCACGTACAACTCGATGTCATCGCGAAGCAGGTCCAGCGCCGGCGTGCCGAGGTTGCCGCCGACAGCGACGCGCTTGCCGGCCGCAGCCGCCATCTCGCCCACCAGCGTGGTCACGGTGCTTTTCGCATTGGAGCCGCTGATGGCGACAATCGGCGCCTTCGCGTTACGCGCGAACAGCTCGATGTCGCCGGACAGCTTCACGCCACGAGCGGCGGCCGCCTGCAGGGCCGGGGTCGCCAGCGCCAGGCCGGGGCTCACGTAGAGCTCGTCGGCGCGGCACAGGAATTCGACGTCCAGCTCGCCACAACGCACTTCCACGTGCGGATAGTCACGCTTGAGCGTGGCCAGTTCCGGTGGATTTTCCCGCGTATCGGCCACGGCAAACGACGTGCCCCGGTTCGCCAGGAAGCGAACCAGGGACATGCCGCTCTTGCCGAGGCCGACAACGATGCGGAAGTGGTCAGAAGCGATCAGAGACACGAGTTTCTACCTCAGCTTCAGGGTGGCAAGGCCGATCAGCACGAGAATCACGGTGATGATCCAGAAACGGACGATCACACGCGGCTCGGGCCAGCCCTTGAGTTCAAAGTGGTGGTGAATCGGCGCCATGCGGAATACGCGGCGACCGGTCAACTTGAAAGAGGCAACCTGAATGACGACGGACAGGGTCTCCATCACGAACACGCCGCCCATGATGAACAGGACGATTTCCTGACGGACGATCACCGCGATGGTGCCCAGGGCCGCGCCCAGCGCCAGCGCGCCAACGTCGCCCATGAAGACTTGTGCCGGGTAGGTGTTGAACCAGAGGAAGCCGAGGCCCGCACCGATCAACGCACCGCAGAACACGATCAGTTCACCGGCGCCGGGTACGTACGGGATCAGCAGGTATTCGGCGAATTTCACGTTACCCGACAGGTAGCAGAAGATCCCCAGGCCACCACCGACCATCACGGTCGGCATGATCGCCAGGCCGTCGAGGCCGTCGGTCAGGTTGACCGCGTTGCTCGAACCTACGATCACGAAGTAAGTCAGCACGATGAAACCTGCGCCCAGCGGAATGCTGTAGTCCTTGAGCATTGGCAGGATCAGGGTGGTTTCGACCGGCGTCGCGGCGGTCATATAGAGGAAGATCGCCGCGCCGAGGCCAAACACCGACTGCCAGAAATACTTCCAGCGGCTCGGCAGGCCTTTGGAGTTTTTCTCGATGACCTTGCGATAGTCATCGACCCATCCGATGGCACCGAACAGCAACGTCACCAGCAACACGGTCCACACATAGCGGTTGCTCAGGTCAGCCCAGAGCAAGGTGCTGACGCCGATGGACGACAGGATCAGCGCGCCACCCATGGTCGGCGTGCCGGATTTGGACAGGTGCGATTGCGGGCCGTCGTTACGAACGGATTGACCGATCTGACGGTTCTGCAACGTGCGGATCATCCACGGGCCATAGCACAGCGACAAAACCAGCGCGGTCAGCACACCGAGAATCCCGCGCAGGGTCAGGTACTGAAAGACCGCGAAGCCTTTGTAGAACTGTTGCAGATACTCCGCTAGCAGCAGCAGCATTAATGTTTCTCCAGACTGGACCCGCACAAAGCGGCAACGATGTTTTCCATCGCAGCGCTGCGCGAGCCCTTGATCAAAATGGTGGTGTTTGTGTCTTGCTCGGCGCCGAGGGCCTTGATCAGTTCAGCCTGAGTGGTGAAGTGATAAGCCTGCTCGCCAAAAGCGTTTACGGCGTGAGTCATCAATGGCCCGACCGCGTAAAGCGCAGAAACCTTGCCACGGGCATACTCGCCCACGTCGCGGTGCCCCTGCTCCGCCCAATCGCCCAACTCGCCGATATCCCCGAGCACCAGAACGGTGCGGCCGGAAAAGCCGGCGAGTATATCAACGGCCGCGCACATCGAGGTGGGGTTCGCGTTGTAAGTGTCATCGATCACGCGCATGCCATTGCTGGCCAGTTGCGCGACGGTGCGCCCCTTGACCGGCTGCACCGCGCCGAGGCCGGTGGCGATGCCGGACAGCGACACGCCCAAGGCGTGCGCGGCAGCGGCGGCGGCCATGGCATTGGCGACGTTATGGGTGCCGAGCAGGTTCAGTTGAACGCGCTCCACACCGTCAGGACTGTGCAGATTGAACGCCGGGCAACCGCGCGCATCGCGGTCCAGATCGCTGGCGTAGAAGTCGGCGCTGACGTTGCTCAGGGCAAAGGTCAGCACTTTGCGACCGGCGGCGCGGGTCTTCCAGATGTCGAAGGCCTTGTCGTCAAGATTGAGCACGGCGATGCCATCAGCCGCCAGCCCTTCAATAATCTCGCCCTTGGCTTCCACGATTTTTTCCGGCCCGCCGAATTCGCCAACGTGGGCGGTCCCGGCGTTGTTGAGCACGGCCACGTGGGGCTTGGTCATGCCAACGGTGTAGGCAATTTCGCCGAGCCGCGAAGCACCCAGCTCGATCACGGCGGCGGTATGTTCCGGCGCGAGTTCAAGCAAGGTCAGCGGTACGCCGAGGTCATTGTTCAGGTTGCCACGGGTCGCCAACACCGGACCGCGTGTGCGCAGGATGCTCGCAAGCATTTCCTTGACCGTGGTCTTGCCGCTGGAGCCGGTGATGGCGGCGACTGGGTGAGTAAACGCAGCACGGTTCATCGCCCCCAGTTGCCCAAGGGCCTGACGGGCGTCCTTGACCAGCAATTGCGGCAGCCCACTGTCAGGCACTTCGCGCTCGACCAGGGCAGCCACCGCGCCTTTGTTCGCCACGTCGTTCAGATAGTCATGGCCGTCGAAACGCGGGCCGGTCAAGGCAATAAACAGTTGGCCCGGCTTGATCGCACGGCTGTCGATGCTGACGCCATCGAACGTGGCATCGGCGATGATCATGCGGCCATTCAGCGCGCCGGTCAGTTCGCTCAGTTTCAAGTGTTTAAGCATGAGCCACCTCCCACGCGGTCAGTGCGCGATCAGCCTCGACCAGATCAGAGAAGTCATGACGCTGGCCGTTGATTTCCTGATAGTCCTCGTGACCTTTACCGGCCAGGACAATCACGTCATCCACCGAAGCACTGGCGATCAATTGCGCAATGGCCTGACCACGACCGGCGACGAACGTCACCTTATCCACGTTGGTGAAACCGGCGCGGATGTCATCGAAAATCACTGCTGGGTCTTCGGTGCGCGGATTGTCATCGGTGACCAGCACGCCGTCAGCAAGACGTTCGACCACTTCAGCCATCAGCGGGCGCTTGCCGCGATCGCGATCACCGCCGCAGCCGAACAGACACAGCAAGCGACCTTTGGCGTGCGGACGCAGGGCCATCAATACTTTTTCCAGCGCATCCGGGGTGTGGGCGTAATCGACCACCACCAGCGGTTGAGTACCGCCGCCCAGGCGCTGCATGCGGCCGGCCGGGCCTTCGAGTTTCGGCAGGACCTTGAGGATTTCGTCCAGCGCGTAGTCGAGACCGAGCAAGGCGCCGACCGCTGCCAGGACGTTGCTCAGGTTGAAGCGACCGAGCAAGGTGCTGCGCAGATGATGCTCGCCTTGCGGCGTGACCAACGTGGCGCGCACGCCTTCGTCATCGAACTGCGCTTCGCGGCAAAACAGGTAGGCGCTGCTGTCGAGCAAGCTATAGGTGATCAAGCGCGACTCACGTTTTTCAGCAGCCAGTTGCCGGCCGAAATCGTCGTCGAGGTTCACCACCCGGCATTTCAGGTCGTTCCAGTCGAACAGCTTGGCCTTGGCTTCGCCGTAGGCCTGCATGGTGCCGTGGTAATCCAGATGATCGCGGGACAGATTAGTCATCACCGCCACATCAAACGCCAATGCCGTTACGCGGCCCTGATCCAGACCATGGGAAGACACTTCCATGGCCACGGCTTTGGCACCGGCCTTTTTCAGGTCGGCGAGGGTCGCTTGCACGGCGATCGGGTTCGGCGTGGTGTGCAGGCCGCTTTCCAGCGCGCCGTAGAAACCGGTGCCCAGTGTCCCGACAATGCCGCAATGCTGGCCGAGCAAATCCAGTGCTTGCGCCACCAATTGGGTCACGCTGGTTTTGCCGTTGGTGCCGGTCACGCCGACCAGGTTCAGGTGGCGGCTCGGTTCGCCGTAGAAACGCCCGGCGATATCGGACAGCTGTGCCGCCAGGCCTTTGACCGGAATCAGTGGCACGTCGGTGATCGGCAGCACGGTTGCGCCTTCGACTTCATACGCCACGGCTGCAGCACCGCGCTGCAAGGCGTCGGCAATGTGCGCGCGACCGTCAAACTTGCCACCAGGAACGGCAAGAAACAGATCGCCAGCCCGTACATTACGGCTGTCCAGTGTCAGTTCGCGGATCAACAGATCGCGGCCGGCGTGGGCGAAAATCTTGTTCAGGCTTAGAGACATCAGCCGCGCCCTCCATTGGCTTTCAGCGGAACGACCGGTGTTGCGTTGGCTTGTTGCACCGGCGGCAGGTTGTCCGGCGTGACGTTCATCAGGCGCAGGGTCCCGGACATCACTTTGCTGAACACCGGCGCCGATACCAGGCCACCGAAATAGCCGGCTTTGGTCGGTTCATCGATCACCACCACGATGGCGTATCGCGGATCACTCATCGGGCCGAAGCCTGCGAACAGCGAGCGGTAGGAATTCTCGGCATAGCCTTTGGTGCCGACCGACGTTTTACGCGCCGTACCGGACTTGCCGCCGACGTGATACGCCGGCACTTGCGCACGGAATACACCGCGCGGTGCTTCGATCACTTGTTGCAGCATGGTCTGCATGGTTTTCGCCACGGCTTCCGGCAGCACTTGCGTGGTTTGCGGCGCCTTGTCGGTTTTAATCAGGGTCAGTGGCGCGAGGCGACCGTTGTTGGCCAGGGCCGAGAAGGCGTGGACCAACTGGATCGCAGTCACGGAAATACCGTAGCCATAGGACAGCGTGGCGGTTTCAGCCTTGCGCCATTCGCGGTAGTTCGGCAGGTTGCCCACGCGCTCGCCCGGGAAGCCGAGGCCGGTGTCCTGGCCGAGGCCGACTTTCTGCGCCAGACGGAAAATGGTTTCGCCGCCGATATCGAACGCGACCTTACTCATGCCGACGTTACTGGAGTTGATCAGAATGCCGGTCAGGTCGAGTACCGGACCTTCAGTCTTGGATACGTCCTTGATGGTGTACTTGCCAATCTGCAGACTGCCCGGGTACACCTCGACGGTGTCGGTCGGTTTCCAGCGGCCGGTTTCGATCGCGGCACTCATGGAGATCGCTTTCATGGTCGAACCCGGTTCGAACACGTCGATCATTGCGCGGTTACGCATCATCGCCGGTTGCAGGTTGCGACGGTTGTTCGGGTTGTAGGTCGGCTGGTTGACCATGGCGAGGATCTCGCCGGTCTTCACGTCCATGATCACCAGGCTGCCGGCTTTCGCGCCGTTCTCGATGATCGCGTTGCGCAGTTCGCGGTTGGCCAGGTATTGCAGACGCAGGTCAATGGACAACGCCAAGGGCTTACCGGCCTTGGCGTTTTTGGTCACCTGAACATCTTTGATAAGTCGACCGCGCCGGTCCTTGATGACCTGCCGCTTGCCAGGGACACCGGCGAGCCATTCGTCATAGGCCAACTCGACACCTTCACGACCGTGGTCATCAATGTCTGTAAAGCCGACCATATGAGCAGTCACTTCACCGGCCGGGTAGAAACGGCGGAATTCTTCGATGCCGTAGACGCCCGGCACTTTCAGGTCGAGCACGGACTGGCCTTGCTCAGGCGTCAGCCCGCGCACCAGATAGATAAATTCTTTATTAGCCTGCGCTTCGAGACGTTCGGCGAGGGCTTTCGGATCCTGACCCAACGCGGCCGCCAATGCTGGCCACTTCTCTTTGGCCGTTTGCATTTCCTTGGCGTTGGCCCACAGCGTGGTGACCGGGGTACTGACAGCCAAAGGCTCGCCGTTACGGTCGGTGATCAGACCACGGTGAGCCGGAATCGGAATGTGACGAACGCTGCGCGCGTCGCCTTGGCCTTTCAGGAAGGCACGGTCGACCACTTGCAGGTCAATGATGCGCCAGCAAATTGCCGCGACCATGACGCCGAGCAAACCCACCACCAGGCGAAACCGCCATGGAAAAAGTGCGCCTTCGAGTTTCATCATGGCGCCACCATCTGCACGTCAGCGGCGCCAGGAATGTGCATCTTCAGTTGCTCGGTGGCCAGGACTTCGATGCGGCTGTGCGCAGTCCAGGTGCTCTGCTCGAGAATCAACCGGCCCCATTCCGCCTGCGCCTTGTCGCGCACGCTCAACTCGTTGTAAAGCGAGTTCAACAGCTGACGGTTCCAGTGGGCGCTGTACGACACGCCGATGGCCGACACGAGCACGCCAACAAACAGCAGCAGCATGAAAAAGCTTCCGCCGGGAAGTGGCTTGGCGAAAAGCTTGCTCACCGCAGCTTCTCCGCCACGCGCATGACGGCGCTACGGGAACGTGGGTTGGCTTTGAGTTCGGCCTCGGAGGCGGACTGCGCTTTGCCATGGATTTTGATTTTCGGTTCGAACGCGACGTGACGTACCGGCAGGTTGCGCGGCAGGTTGTCGGCTTCGCCTTTTACCAGCTTGCGCATGAACAGTTTGACGATGCGGTCTTCCAGCGAGTGAAAACTGATGACCACCAGGCGGCCACCGATTTCCAGGGATTCCAGCGCGGCTTCAAGACCGGCTTCCAGATCACCCAGCTCGTTGTTGACGTGAATACGCAGACCCTGGAATGCACGGGTCGCAGGGTTCTTGCCCTTTTCCCATGCCGGGTTGGCGACTTTCAGGACTTCAGCCAGATCGCCGGTGCGTTCGAATGGCTTGATGTCGCGACGCTCGGCCACGGCACGAGCCATGCGCCCGGAGAAACGTTCTTCGCCGTACTCCTTGAACACCCGGGCGATTTCTTCCACCGGCGCGGTGTTGACGAATTCGGCAGCGCTGATCCCGCGGGACGGGTCCATGCGCATGTCCAGCGGGCCATCATTGAGGAAACTGAAACCGCGCTCAGGGTCGTCGAGCTGTGGCGAAGACACGCCCAGGTCAAGCAGAACGCCGCTGACCTTGCCGGCCAGACCGCGTTCGGCGACTTCCGAACCGAGCTCGGCAAAGCTGCGCTGCACAACGACAAAGCGGCCGTCTTCGGCCGCTAGCGTCTGCCCGGTGGCAATCGCTTGAGGATCCTTGTCGAATCCCAGCAACCGACCCTCGGGACCGAGCTGGCTGAGGATCAACCGGCTGTGTCCACCGCGCCCGAACGTGCCGTCCAGATAGCAGCCATCAAGACGTACGGCGAGAGCCTCGACGGCTTCGTCAAGCAGTACGGTGATGTGGTTAAAGCCGCTATCAATAGTCACAGGATCAAATCACGCAGTTCATCAGGCATGGCGCCCGGTTGTTGAATAGCAGCCAGGTCAGCGGCAGAAACCGCATCCCAGGCATCCTCGTCCCACAATTGGAACTTGTTCAGTTGGCCTACCAGCATCGCGCGCTTATCCAGCCGGGCATATTCACGAAGACGCGGCGGAACCAGGAAACGACCACTGCCATCGAGCTCGAGGTCGACGGCATTACCAATCAGTAAACGTTGCAGGCGGCGGTTCTCTTCGCGAAGCGAAGGCAGTGCGCGCAGTTTGGTTTCAATAATTTCCCACTCATCGAGGGGGTAAACACACAAACACGGATCAACGGCATCAATTGTGACGATTAACTGACCGGAACTACGCGAAACGAGCTCGTCACGGTACCGGCTCGGCATGGCGAGACGGCCCTTTGCGTCGAGACTGATAGCGTTAGCTCCGCGAAACACGTCAGCGTTTCTCCAAATATTAGCGTTTTGCGTTCAAAAAACCCACTTCATGCCACTTTCCACCACTTGCGCACACTATAGGAATGCGGCCACCGCACCGTCAAGGCGCGGATTAAAGGAAAACCCTTACAGAACTGAGATTTAGGAGCGTATTGGGAGGGGTAACGGCAATCTGGCGGATGAATTTGCTCGATAACTTGAATCAGCACAGAAGGCTGCGTTCAGAAGTTAAAGTAGTTTGTTAAGAGTAAGATTTTTTCGGTATTACAAAAGAGGTTATGCGATTGATTGTGCAGGAGGGAAATTGCCATTACGAGCGCCCTGCTCAACGATTCAAACAGGGGGGGAAAAAGGTGGAGAGTCGATCTGTAAGCCGGGTTCTGTCTTGAACAGTCATTCGTCTACGATGGCCATCACTGGACATCTTTAGCAACCTACCCGGTCCCAGCGCGGGCCACGCCTTGGGACCCTATTTGGTCTTGCTCCAAGTGGGGTTTACCTAGCCACGAACTGTTGCCAGACGTGCGGTGCGCTCTTACCGCACCTTTTCACCCTTACCGGCGCCGAAGCGCTTAGGCGGTTATTTTCTGTGGCACTTTCCGTAGGCTCACGCCTCCCAGGCATTACCTGGCACTTCGCCCTATGGAGCCCGGACTTTCCTCCCCCCCCTAATTTTCATAGAGGGCAGCGACTGTCCGATCGACTCTCCGCCGCGAAGGTTAACGGCAGAGCGGCCGAAGAACAAGCGTTAAACGCCATCAGCCACGCCTGCACGTCGGGTTTTACTCGCCCTTCTGCTTATCCAGCGCGACCTGATACAGGACGTTCTTGCGCTCGCCGGTAATTTGCGCGGCCAATGCTGCGGCCCGCTTGAGTGGCATTTCTTCGAGCAACAGATTGAGGATGCGCATGGCTTCACTGCTGACGGCATCTTCCGTCTCGGGGGCGGACCAGCCCGCCACCAACACCACACACTCACCGCGCTGCTGATTGCTGTCCGACTCGACAAACTCGCGCAGCTCGGCCAATGGCAGGCCTTTCAGGGTTTCGAAGGTTTTGGTCAGTTCGCGCGCCAGCAACGCCAGACGCTCGCCACCGAAGACCAGCTCCATGTCTTGCAGGCATTCCAGGATCCGGTGCGGGGCCTCGTAGAAAATCAGCGTGCGCGGCTCTTCCTTTACCAACTCCAGACGAGCCCGACGACCGACCGCCTTGGCCGGCAGGAAGCCTTCGAAGATAAAACGGTCCGACGGCAAACCCGCCGCCGACAGCGCCGCAATCAATGCACAAGCCCCCGGGACCGGCACGACATTGATTCCGGCCGCACGAGCCTGACGCACCAGGTGATAACCCGGATCAGAGATCAGCGGCGTCCCGGCGTCGGAGATCAGCGCCACATCGTCACCGGCAAGCAGGCGGGTAATAAAGCGACTACCTTCATCCCGCTCGTTGTGCTCGTGGCAAGCCGCCAGCGGCGTGGGGATGCCGAAATGCTGCATCAACCGCTGAGAGTGACGGGTGTCTTCGGCAGCGATCAGTGCCACTTCGCGCAGGATCTTCAGCGCACGCGCACTGATGTCGTCCAGGTTGCCGATGGGCGTCGCCACCACATAAAGCGAGCCAGCAGCGGAATTCAAAGCACCTGGAGCAGTCAAAGCGCACACCTCATGATCGGTAAAAGCCGCCATTGTAGCGCGTAGCGACGATTGCGATACGCGCAAGCAACCCCGGGTTTTTCAGGCTACGGTGCAGTGCTGCAACATTTGTACGAGCTAAATTGATCGATTCACGCCAGTAACATCGCGCCCCGGCCAGTGCTTGGGTACAATTCCACGCTTATTTGATCGAGTATCAGGAACACTACATGATCGCTTGCCTGCGGCTGTTCACTGCCCTCTGCCTCGCTGCCTTGCTGGCGGCTTGCGCCAGCTCGCCCTCTTCCAGCCTTGGCGAACTTCCACGGACCCCGGATGCCAGTATCGAGCAACTGCTCGATCAGGCCGCCAAAAGCAAAACGCCGGAACAAGCCGCGCTGTTTCGCCTGAGCGCGGCCGACCTCGCTTATCGCCAGGGCAATGCCGGCCAGTCCGCGCAAATCCTGCAACAAGTGCCGGTCGAGCAACTCAAGCCAGGCCAACAGGTCTTCGCCAACACGCTGGCGGCTGAACTGGCCATGACCCGCAATCAGCCGAAAGCGGCGCTGACCGCTTTGAGCCATCCAAGCCTGCAACGCCTGGGTGAATTGCCGGAGGAACAACAGATTCGCACCGGCACCGTGCACGCTCGCGCCCTTGAGGCCGATGGCCAGACCCTCGCCGCAGCACGGGAGCGTATTTTCATCGCGCCGATGTTGAGCGGTGAAGCGGCAGGCAAAAACCACGAAGCGATCTGGACCCTGATCGCTTCGCTGCCAACCGACCAATTGCAGCCAGCCACCAAGGACGACCTCGGTGGCTGGATGGGCCTGGCGCTGGCGGTTAAAACGGCCGGCACGCTTGAGCAGCAACAAGCTGCAATCGACAACTGGCGCGCCCAGAACCCTAAACACCCGGCCGCCATTCAGTTGCCGCTGTCACTGACCAAACTCAAGGAACTGGCCAGCCAGCCTCTGAGCAAGATCGCCCTGCTGCTGCCGCAAGACGGCCCGCTGGCATCGGTCGGCAAAGCGCTTCGCGAAGGTTTCATGGCAGCGCACTACCAGGCTCAACAGGCCGGCCAGAAGCCGCCTGCCATCGAGTTCTATGACAGCTCACGCCTGACTTCCCTTGACGAGTTCTATCGCAAGGCTCAGGCCGATGGCGTGCAACTGGTTGTCGGCCCGCTGGAAAAACCACTGGTCAAACAGCTCAGCACTCGCCCACAACTGCCGATCACGACCCTGGCGCTGAACTACAGCGAAGGCGAACAAGGCCCGGCCCAGTTGTTCCAGTTCGGTCTTGCCGCTGAAGACGAAGCCCGCGAAGTGTCCCGTCGCGCTCGCGCCGATGGCCTGCATCGCGCCGCGATCATGGTGCCGAAAGGCGAATGGGGCGACCGCGTACTCCGGGCGTTCAGCCAGGACTGGCAGGCAAACGGCGGCAGCATCGTTGCCACCGAGCGCGTTGATCAGCCAGTGCAACTGGCCCAGCAGATTGCCGACATGTTCCAGCTGCGCCAGAGCGAAGGTCGTGCCAAGAGCCTGCAAAGCACCGTCGGTTCGCAGGTTGCCGCCCAGCCTTCGCGCCGCCAGGACATCGAGTTCATCTTCCTGGCCGCCACACCTCAGCAAGCCCAGCAGATCAAACCGACCCTGAACTTCCAATACGCAGGCGATGTGCCGGTTTACGCCACGTCCCACGTATTCAGTGCCAGCGGCGACGTGAACCAGTACAACGACATGAACGGCATTCGCTTCTGCGAAACCCCATGGTTGCTGGACGCCAACGACCCGCTGCGCAAGCAAGTGACCACACAATGGCCACAAGCCGCCGGCAGCCTGGGTCGTTTGTATGCGATGGGCGTCGACGCCTACCGCCTGGCTCCGCGCCTGGGGCAACTCAAGGCGCTGCCGGACAGCCGCATCGAAGGTCAATCGGGTAGCCTGGGCATGACTCAGAACCAGCGCGTCGTGCGCCAGTTGCCGTGGGCACAGTTCGCCAACGGCCAGGTTCAACGCCTGCCGGACACCCCGCGCTGATGCCTGACCGGTCACGCCAGCAAAGCGGTAAAGATGCCGAGCGCCATGCGCTCGAGCATCTGCAACAACAGGGGCTGCGCCTGCTGGCGCAGAACTGGTTGTGTAAACGCGGCGAGCTTGATCTGGTCATGCTTGATGGCGATACAGTAGTATTCGTTGAAGTTCGCTACAGAAAAAACACTCAATGGGGTGGCGCGCTCGATAGCATCGATGAGCGCAAACGGCAGAAACTGATTTTTGCCGCGCAGTATTTTCTTCAGCGCGAGTCGCGTTGGGCCAATTCCCCTTGCCGTTTCGACGTGGTTGCCATCGACAGCAGCCTCGATCAGTTGAACTGGCTGCAGAATGCCTTCGACAGCTGATCGCGTGCGTCCCGAACCGGACACTTTCACCCGACAATTTTGCTCTTTGCTTTGCGGGCTGCACATTCATGTGCCGAGTAGCCGCGCTAATTAAGGTCACACAGATGGACATGCAATCCCGAATTCGCCAGCTTTTTCAGGCCAGTATCGACACCAAGCAAATGGCGATGGACGTACTTGCACCGCACATCGAGCAAGCCAGCCAAGTGATGGTCAACGCCCTGCTCAACGAGGGCAAAATGCTCTCCTGCGGCAACGGCGGTTCTGCGGGCGATGCCCAGCATTTCTCGTCCGAGCTGCTCAACCGCTTTGAACGTGAGCGTCCGAGCCTGCCGGCCATCGCGCTGACCACCGACAGTTCGACGATCACCTCGATCGCCAACGACTACAGCTACAACGAAATCTTCTCCAAGCAGATCCGCGCGCTCGGCCAGCCGGGCGACGTACTGCTGGCGATTTCCACCAGCGGCAACTCGGCGAACATTATTCAAGCGATCCAGGCCGCACATGATCGCGAAATGATTGTCGTAGCATTGACCGGTCGCGATGGCGGCGGCATGGCGTCGCTGCTATTGCCCGAGGACGTCGAGATTCGCGTACCGGCCAACGTCACCGCACGTATTCAGGAAGTCCACCTGCTGGCGATCCATTGCCTTTGCGACTTGATCGACAGCCAACTGTTCGGGAGTGAAGAATGACCCCTAATCGCCTAGGCCTTCTGGCCTTGACCCTGTGCCTCGGCATCAGCGGCTGCACCTCGGTGGTGAATGCCAGCCGTGAAGCGCCGATCGATGATGATCGCGGCACACGCACCTTAGGCAGCAAGATCGACGACTCTCTGATCGACACCAAAGTCGGTGTGAACATCGCCAAGGCCGATCCAGCCCTGGACAACGATTCGCACATCGTCGTCACCAGCTTCAACGGCGTCGTACTGCTCGCCGGGCAAACGCCACGCGCCGACCTCAAGGCCAAGGCCGAACAGGCCGCTGCCGCCGTGCAGCGCGTGAAAACGGTGCACAACGAACTGCAGGTGCTGCCGCCTTCCGGTTTCCTCGCCCGCCAGAACGACACCTGGCTGACCTCCAAGATCAAGACCCAGATGCTCACCGATCCGAACATCCCGGGCTCGCGCATCAAGGTTGTCACTGAAAACGGCATCGTCTATTTGCTGGGTCTGCTGACCAAGCAGGAAGCCGCCCAGGCGACCAATCTGGTGCAGGGTGTTTCCGGGGTACAGAAGATTGTGAAGCTGTTTGAGTACATCGACTGATACCTGTTGATTGGTGACGGCTCTCTTTAAAACGCCATCACCCTGTAGGAGCCGGCTTGCCGGCGATGGCGTCCTCGAAATCGCCATCGCCGGCAAGCCGGCTCCTACAGGTAATAAAAAAGGCGATCCATTCGGATCGCCTTTTTTATTACTTCACCACTTTCAAACTTGGCCGACCGCTTGGGCGCGGCGGCTCACTGTCCGGCGGCGGAAGATCATCATCCGGCTCGATCTCTTCCTCGTCTTCCATAGGCGATTCCAGATCGAACACCATGCCCTGACCGTTCTCCCGGGCGTAAATACCCAGGATCGCTGCGATAGGCACGTACAGAGTGTGCGGCACGCCACCGAAGCGCCCTTCGAAGCTGACCGCTTCGTTGTCCATGTGCAGATGACGCACGGCGGCCGGTGACACGTTCAGGACAATCTGTCCGTCACTGGCAAAACCCTGAGGCACCTGCACCGACGGATACTCGGAATTGACCAGCATGTGCGGGGTGCAATCGTTGTCCACAATCCACTCGTAGAGCGCGCGGACCAGATAAGGTCGACTGGAGTTCATAGCGGCTCCTTAAGCCTTAGCGCATATCGCGTTCGACGCCAGACAGACTTGCCTGGAAAGCCTCACGCGCAAACGAGCGCTCCATATAATCAAGCAACGGCTTGGCGGGCCGTGGCAGTTCAATACCCAAAATCGGCAAACGCCAGAGTATTGGTAGTAGGCAGCAATCCACCAGACTTTGTTCCTCGCTGAGGAAAAACGGCTTGTCGGCGAACAGCGGCGACACGCCAGTCAGGCTTTCGCGCAGCTCTTTACGAGCAACGACACGGGCAGCTTCCTTGGTCCGCGAATCCAGAATCAGATCCACCAGACCACACCAGTCACGCTGAATACGATGAATCAGCAAACGGCTGTTGGCACGCGCCACTGGATAAACCGGCAGCAAAGGCGGATGCGGGTAACGCTCATCCAGATATTCCATCACCACGGTCGACTCCCACAACGCCAGGTCACGATCGACCAGGGTGGGCAGGCTTCCGTAAGGGTTCACCTCAATCAGTTTAGGCGGCTGGCGGCCAGCTTCCACGTAAATGATCTCGGCGCTGACACCCTTCTCTGCAAGTACGATGCGCACTCGGTGGGAATAGTGGTCGGCGGGGTCGGAGTAACAGGCCAACCGATTGGTCACGCCCATGGCGGTCCTCCTCGCTTGTTGAAATTATCGGAAGCGGAAAAACGAGCGCGCCCAGAGGGCGTCTCCCGTAACGCCTGGATAAACCAGACTCGTTACACCTTCAGAGACGCCCTTGGGCGCGCGCGATTAACAGCAATTGCTTGAAACTTTATCAGTGCACATCTTTCCAGTATTCGCGCTTGAGCAAGTAGGCGAATACGAAGAAGAACGCCAGGTACAGCAAGACGTAGGTACCAATGCGCTGATGCTGCAGCTTAACCGGGTTAGCCGAGTAAGCGAGGAAGGTTACCAGATTCTTGACCTTCTCATCGAACTGCTCTTCGGTCAGAGCACCGCTCTTCGGCACGATGGTCAGCTGATCGCACGCTTCATGAGTCAGCGCGGTACCGGTCAGCGGATCATATTGCTTCTTGCCGTCTTCGACGATCTGGACCTGTTTGCAACCGACGACCTGACGACCTTGCAGGCCCACCAGGACGTTCGGCATGCCCACGTTCGGGAAGACCTTGTTGTTCACGCCCCAAGGACGCGACGGATCTTCGTAGAACGACTTCAGGTAGCCGTAGAGCCAGTCCGTACCGCGAACACGAGCCACCAGGGTCAGGTCAGGCGGTGCAGCACCGAACCAGGTCTTGGCGTCAGCCGGCTGCATGCCGATGCTCATGTGGTCGCCGATCTTGGCGCCAGTGAACACCAGCTTCGACAGCATCAGATCGTGAGGAATGCCCAGATCGTCGGCAACACGCTCGTAGCGCTGGAACTTGGCGCTGTGGCAGCCCATGCAGTAGTTGGCGAATGTACGCGCGCCATCTTGCATGGCGGCCTTGTCGGAAACGTCGATGTCGACCTTTTCCAACTCAGGACCACCGTGCTCGGCAGCGAAGGACAGTACAGGCAAAGCAGCAAGAATCAGTACAGCAAATAGCTTTTTCATCAGCCAGTCACCCTTTCCGGAACCGGTTTGGTCTTCTCGAGCCTGGTGTAGAAAGGCATCAGAATGAAGTAGGCGAAGTACAGGAAAGTACACACCTGCGACAGCAACGTACGGCCTGGAGTCGGCGCCAGAACACCCAGCACGCCCAGAATCACGAACGAGATGCAGAACACCCAGAGCCAGATTTTGCTCAACCAGCCTTTGTAGCGCATCGACTTGACCGGGCTACGGTCCAGCCATGGCAGGACGAACAGTACAGCGATGGCCGCACCCATGGCGATAACGCCCAGGAGCTTGTCCGGAACCGCCCGCAGAATCGCGTAGAACGGTGTGAAGTACCAGACCGGAGCAATGTGCTCTGGGGTCTTGAACGCGTTCGCCACTTCAAAGTTCGGCTTCTCGAGGAAGTAGCCGCCCATTTCCGGGAAGAAGAACACGATCGAGCAGAAGATGAACAGGAACACCACCACGCCGACGATATCTTTCACGGTGTAGTACGGGTGGAAGGCAATGCCGTCCAGCGGTACGCCGTTTTCGTCTTTGTATTTCTTGATGTCCACGCCGTCCGGGTTGTTCGAGCCGACTTCGTGCAGCGCCAGAACGTGCAGCACCACCAGACCGAGAATCACGATCGGCAGGGCAACAACGTGCAGGGCGAAGAAGCGGTTCAGCGTGATACCGGAAATCAGGTAGTCACCACGGATCCACTGAGTCAGGTCGTTACCGATAACCGGGATCGCACCGAACAGCGAGATGATCACCTGGGCACCCCAGTAGGACATCTGGCCCCACGGCAGCAGGTAACCCATGAAGGCTTCCGCCATCAGCGCCAGGTAGATCAGCATGCCGAAGACCCACACCAGCTCACGCGGCTTCTGGTACGAACCGTAGAGCAAGCCACGGAACATGTGCAGATAAACCACAATGAAGAACGCCGAAGCGCCGGTGGAGTGCAGCAGACGCAGGATCGAGCCGTACTCGACGTCGCGCATGATGTATTCGACGGAAGCAAACGCTTCTTCCGCCGACGGGGTGTAGCTCATGGTCAGCCAGACACCGGTAACGATCTGGTTGACCAGAACGAGCAGCGCCAGGGAACCAAAGAAGTAGAAGAAGTTGAAGTTCTTCGGGGCGTAGTACTTGCTGAGATGGTCTTCCCACATTTTGGTCGCGGGAAAGCGCGCATCAACCCAATCCATGAACTTGCTCATCACGCTTTCTCCGTATCGACGCCAATGACAATAATCTCATTGGTCTCATAGGAATGCGGGGGAACTGGCAGGTTCAAAGGCGCAGGTTGCGACTTGTAGACGCGGCCAGCCAGATCGTAGTGGGAACCGTGGCACGGGCAGAAATAGCCGCCTACCCAGTCCTTGCCCAGATCAGCAGGTGCCACTTCGGGACGGAAGGTCGGCGAGCACCCCAGGTGCGTACAGATACCGATCAGCAGCAGAACCTCTGGCTTGATCGAACGCGTTACCGGGTCGACATAGGTCGGTTGTGTCGAGTTCTTGGAGGTCGGGTCAGCCAGCTGGCCCTCGATCTTTTTCAGATTCCCCAGGATTTCCTCGGTACGGCGGACAATGAACACCGGCTGACCGCGCCACTCAGCAATCATCTGCTGGCCTGGCTCGATTTTGCTGACATTCACTTTCACCGGTGCACCTGCGGCTTTCGCCTTGGCACTGGGAAACCATGACCCCACGAACGGGACCGCAGCCCCCACCGCTCCTGCAGCACCCACCACGGATGTGGCTGCTACCAAGAAGCGACGCCGGCCTGCATTCACGCCGTCATTGCTCATTCAGTCCTCTCCCATCAGCTTTGTGGCCTGTTAAATCAGGCATCTACTAAGTAAAACTATGTACTTATAAAAATTTTGCCGAATGGTAATGAAAAGCCCCAATTCTGACAAGGTAATTACCGAAGGGCTCCACTGCCAAGCCTTGTAGTATAGGGGCTCTGCGGATGTGGCAAGTTGTCACAGAGCAATTCTTTGATAAATCGCACCCATAAAAAAACGCCCAGCTCCGTGAGGAAACTGGGCGTTCTTTTTGAACGTGAAAGCGAATTAACGCTTCGAGTACTGCGGACGCTTACGCGCTTTACGCAGACCGACTTTCTTACGTTCAACTTCACGGGCGTCGCGGGTAACGAAGCCAGCTTTGCGCAGAGCGCTACGCAGGGTTTCGTCGTAGTCCATCAGAGCGCGAGTGATGCCGTGGCGGATTGCGCCAGCTTGACCACTTACACCACCGCCGATCACGGTGACGTAGATGTCGAACTTCTCGACAGTCTCAGTCAATTCCAGCGGCTGACGAACTACCATGCGGGCAGTTTCGCGGCCGAAGAAATTATCCAGCGAACGGTTGTTGATGGAGATGTTACCAGTACCCGGACGCAGGAAAACGCGTGCGGTTGCGGTCTTGCGACGGCCAGTGCCGTAATTTTGAGTCGCCGACATAATGAACTATTCCGTTAAAACTTCAGTTCTTGGGGCTGCTGAGCAGTATGAGGGTGTACAGCGCCCGCATAGACTTTCAGCTTACGATACATGTCGCGACCCAGCGGGTTCTTAGGCAGCATGCCTTTGACCGCGGTCTCGATCACGCGCTCAGGGGCTTTAGCGATCAGCTTTTCGAAGTTGATCGACTTGATGCCGCCCGGGAAACCGGAGTGGGAGTAGTAGATTTTGTCGGTGGTTTTAGCACCGGTTACACGAATCTGCTCGGCATTGATAACGACGATGTAATCGCCGGTGTCAACGTGAGGAGTGTACTCAGCTTTATGCTTGCCACGCAGACGGCTCGCGATTTCGGTGGCCAGACGACCCAGGGTCTGACCTGCAGCGTCGACGACAAACCAGTCGCGCTGTACTGTTTCCGGTTTAGCAGTAAAAGTTTTCATTCTTTATAGCCTCAGGGGCCGCCCTGTAAATTAGACGGCGGATCTTACTGAATAGTGCGTACTTTGACAAGTCAAAGGCAGCCGGATACAGACGCTTTCGGGGGCTCGGGTCGGCGCGTCCGTTCAACGGCAAGATTCTTCGGCGGCGGCGCATCACTTCCACTGCAGAAAGAGGTGCGCAATTATGCAGATTGCGAAAAATATTTCAACCTGCTTTTATGATTGTTTTGCCCAAGGAGCACCTGATGGATTATCGACAGCTAGGCCGAACCAATCTGAACGTGAGCGCCATCTGCCTCGGAACCATGACCTGGGGCGAGCAAAACAGTGAAGCTGAAGCCTTCGCACAGATTGAACGGGCCAAAAGCGCCGGGATCAATTTCATCGACACCGCCGAGATGTACCCGGTACCACCGAAAGCTGAAACCTATGCCACCACCGAGCGCTACATCGGCAATTACTTCAAAAGCCGCGGTGATCGTGCCGACTGGATCCTGGCCAGCAAGATCGCCGGCCCCGGCAACACCATCGACTACATCCGTGACAAAAACCTGCGCCACAACCGCCAGCACATCACCGAAGCCGTGGATGCGAGCCTCAAGCGCCTGCAGACCGACTATATCGACCTCTATCAATTGCACTGGCCGGAGCGCAGCACCAACTTCTTCGGTCAACTTGGCTACAAACACAAGAGCGAAGCGAACCTGACCCCGCTGGAGGACACCCTCGAAGCGCTGGACGAACAGGTCAAGGCCGGCAAGATCCGCCACATCGGCCTGTCCAACGAAACGCCGTGGGGCACGATGCGTTTCCTGGCACTGGCCGAAGCCCGTGGCTGGCCGCGTGCAGTGTCGATCCAGAACCCGTACAACCTGCTCAACCGCAGCTTCGAAGTCGGCCTGGCGGAAATCGCCATCCGCGAACAGTGCGGCTTGCTGGCCTATTCGCCGCTGGCGTTCGGTTTCCTGTCGGGCAAGTACGAAGGTGGCGCGCGTCCGCCGAAAGGTCGCCTGAGCCTCTACAGCCGCTTCAGCCGCTATTTCAATCCACAGTCGGAAGCCGCCTGCAGCCGTTATGTGGCGCTGGCCCGCGAGCACGGTCTGGACCCGGCGCAAATGGCCTTGGCGTTTGTGACGCAGCAGCCGTTCGTGACCAGCAACATCATCGGCGCGACGACGCTGGAACAGCTGGACAGCAACATTGCCAGCTTCGAGCTGAAACTTTCCGATGAAGTGCTGGCGGGGATCGAGGCGATCCACAAGGATCACCCGAATCCAGCACCGTAACTCGCACATGCAGGAGCGAGCTTGCTCGCGATGGACGTGAACGATAACGCGTGCAACCTGGAAAGACGTGTCGTCCTCAAATTCATCGCGAGCAAGCTCGCTCCTACAAGGATCTGGCAATAATCTCCTTCATGATTTCGTTGGTGCCGGCATAAATCCGCTGCACCCGCGCATCCGCCCACGCCCGGGCGATCGGGTATTCCCACATGAACCCGTAGCCGCCATGCAACTGCACGCACTCGTCGAGCACCTTGCATTGCAGGTCCGTGCCCCAATACTTGGCCATCGCCGCCGTCGGCACATCGAGCTTGCCTTGCAGGTGCAACTCCAGGCAGCGATCGACGAAGACCCGGCCAATCTGGATCTCGGTCGCCATCTCCGCCAGCTTGAAACGGGTGTTCTGGAAGTCGGCAATCGCCTTGCCGAACGCCTTGCGCTCGCGGGTGTATTCCAGCGTCCATTGCAGCGCAGCCTCAGCCGACGCCAGTCCGCCAACAGCAACCGTCAGACGCTCTTGCGGCAATTCCTGCATCAGATACGCGAAGCCCATCCCGGCCTGGCCCAGCAGGTTTTCTTTCGGCACGCGAACATCCTGGAAGAACAGCTCCGAGGTGTCCTGCGCTTTCATGCCGACTTTTTCCAGGCGCTTGCCCTTGGCAAAGCCCGGCGTGTCGGCCTCGACCAGAAACAGGCTGGTGCCTTTCGCGCCTGCCTTCGGATCGGTCTTGGCCACGACAATCACCAGGTCCGCGAGATAGCCGTTGGTGATGAACGTCTTCGAACCGTTGATCACATATTCATCGCCATCGAGCACCGCCGTGGTTTTCACCCCTTGCAGGTCGGAACCGGCACCCGGCTCGGTCATGGCAATCGCGGTGACCATTTCGCCGGACACCAGTTTTGGCAGGTATTTGTGTTTCAGCGTTTCGCTGCCGTAATGCAGGATGTACGGCGCGACGATGTCGGAATGCAGGGAAAAACCGATCCCGGTCAGCCCCAGACGACCCACCTCTTCGATCACCACCGCACTGTAGAGAAAATCCGCTCCCAGCCCGCCGTACTCTTCCGGCAGGTGCGAACAGAGCATCCCCGCCTCCCCTGCCTTGTTCCAGAGTTGGCGGTCGATATAGCCTTGTTTTTCCCATTGCCCATGAAACGGCACGGCCTCTTTTTCGAGGAAGGTTCGCACGCTGTCGCGAAAAAGTTCGTGCTCGGAACTGAACAAGGTTCTGGGGATCATGCGGCACCTGTCGTTATTGTTAGAAGGAATAGACCTTCAGAGACTAAGCCTCGCTTCCGATACAGGACACTGGACACATCCGACAAAAAATAAGACGATCCAGCCGTCTGGTGACCACTTTCCCCTATAAGAATAAAGTTGAATTATGTCTAACCAAGTCTCCACGCCCTTGCGGCGCGTCAGCATCCTGGCTATCGACCGGGTTTTCGCTTCCACCCTCATGCAAGCCAAGGATTTCTTCCACCTGGCCAGCCTGCGTTACGGCAAACAACTGGGCCAGGGCCTGACACCGGCGTTCGAAACGCGCCTGGTCAGCCCAGACGGCAAACCGGTCAACAGCTTCAGCGACGTGATCATGCCGGTGGACGGCGGCCTGGAAAACGCTGACGTCATCATCCTCCCGGCGTTCTGGGACGATTTCGAAACCCTTTGCCAACGTTACCCACAAATCCTGCCGTGGTTGCGCCAGCAGCATGCGCGCGGCGCGGTACTGTGCGGCGAGGCCACCGGGGTGTTCTGGCTCGCCGAAGCCGGGTTGCTCGACGGCAAGGAAGCGACCACTTACTGGCGCTTCTTCAACGCGTTTGCCGAGCGTTTCCCGAGGGTTTATCTCAATCAGGACAAGCACCTGACCGACGCCGACAACCTGTATTGTGCTGGCGGCACCACGTCGGCGTGCGACCTCTATATCTACCTGATCGAGCGCTTCTGCGGCGCCAACGTGGCCCAGGCCGTGGCCCGCGATATTCTCTATGAAGTGCAGCGCAGCTACTCCCCGGGACGCATCGGTTTCGGTGGCCAGAAGCTGCACCAGGACGTGATCATCCTGCAGATCCAGCACTGGCTCGAAGAGCACTTCGCCGACAAGTTCCGCTTCGAGGACGTTGCACGCGAGCACGGCATGAGCATCCGCAACTTCATGCGCCGCTTCCAGACCGCCACCGGCGACAAGCCGCTGCATTACCTGCAACGCCTGCGCATTGAAACGGCAAAGGGCTTGCTGTCCGGCAGTCGCAAGAGCATCAAGACCATCAGTTATGAAGTCGGTTACGACGATGCGAGCTTCTTCGCGCGGCTGTTCCGCCAGCACACCGAGTTGTCGCCGAACCAGTATCGCCAGCAGTTTCAGCAAGCGGCGTAAGGACGAGGCACACAAATCCAATGTGGGAGCGAGCCTGCTCGCGATGGTCGTCAACGATGACGCGTAAAATCTGACGCCCCGCGGCGACCTCGGGTTCATCGCGAGCAAGCTCGCTCCTACATGGGATCTTGGGCGCATAAAAAAGGCCTGCAATTGCAGGCCTTTTTCATTTTCCGAAATTTCCTACGGCTTGTGAGCCCGGGACAGGAATTCGTGGGATTGCATTTCCAGCAGACGGCTGAGGGTGCGCTGGAATTCGAAGTTCAGGCGACCGCCGGTGTAGAGGTCTTTGAGCTCGACTTCGGCGGAAATGATCAGCTTCACGTTACGGTCGTAGAACTCGTCGACCATGTTGATAAAGCGTCGGGCGATGTCGTCGGTGGTGACGCTCATCTGCTCGACACCGCTGAGCAGCACGGCGTGGAAGATCTTGCCCAGTTCGATGTAATCGTTCTGGCTGCGTGGGCCGTCGCAGAGTTCGCGGAAGTCAAACCAGGCCACGTCATCGCAGGTGCGCAAGGCACGGATTTCGCGGTTCTCGATGATCAGCACATCGTTCTCGATGGCCGCCGTGCATTCCGGCGTCAGCGCACGGAAGCTCTTGCGCAGGCTTTCGTGAGACGCCTCATCAAGCGGGAAGTGGAACAGTTCCGCTTGCTCGAGGTGACGCAGACGATAATCGACGCCGCTGTCGACGTTGACGATCTCGGTGTTCTGCTTGATCAGCGCGATGGCCGGCAGGAAGCGCGCACGCTGCAAGCCATCCTTGTACAAACCGTCCGGGACGATGTTCGAAGTGGCAACCAGGGTCACGCCGTTCTTGAACAGCTCTTCCATCAGCGTGCCGAGGATCATCGCGTCGGTGATGTCGGAGACGAAGAATTCATCGAAACAGATCACTCGCGACTCGTCGGAGAAACGCTTGGCGATGATGGTCAGCGGGTTTTTCTCGCCGCCGAGGGTCTTCATCTCTTCGTGCACACGCTTCATGAAGCGGTGGAAGTGAGTCCGGGTCTTTTCCTTGAACGGCAGCGCTTCGAAGAAGGTGTCGACCAGGTAAGTCTTGCCACGGCCTACGCCGCCCCAGAAATACAGGCCCTTGACCGGCGCCTGTTCTTTCTTGCCAAACAGTTTGCCGAGCAGGCCCGGTTTGTTCTGCGAGGCCGCGACCAGATCGTCGTACAGGCGCTGCAAATGGCGCACGGCGGTTTCCTGCGCGGCGTCATGGAAGAATTCCGGGCGTTTCAGATCAGCTTGGTATCGTTCTAGGGGCGTCATAATTCGTTAGCAAGGCAACAAAAACGGGCCGTCACTGTAGCGATGGCCCGTGGGAATGGCAATCGGCCCTTGGTCGGACCGAGCCGTTGATTATTCCTGAACCGGCGTCAGCGCAATCCGCAGAGCGCCGATGGCAACGTCACGGGCCGCCGTGTCGGCGAACGCCGGGCTATCGGCCACGCACTCGCCTTCCAGCCAGACGCTGAAGCTCAGGTCTTCATTGCGCACGTCCAGAGGCTGGCCCGCTTGCAGTTGCTTGGTCACCTGACCAGCGGTTTTACCGTCGGCGAAGTTGCGCGACAACAGCAGTTGCTCGCCATCGGCCGCCAGCAGGCGGAAGCGGAAACTGCCGTCGTCTTCGCGGAAGCTGACAAAACGTGCAGCTTTCGCGGCTTTCTTCTTGGTGGTCGCCGCGACTTGCGTCTGGGCCACGAAAGAACGCAAGCCGACCGCTTCGCGCAATTCGTTAAGGAAAGGCGTCGCTACGGCACGGGCCTTTTTCGCACCGATTTGCAGGATGTCTTCCAGATCAGCCGGGCGTTCGATCAGTTGGTGATAACGCTCGCGGGACTCGCCCAGTTCGCTGTCGAGCAGCTGGAACAGACGATTCTTCGCTTCTCCCCAACCCAGGCCCTGCAACAATTCGCTGCGGAATTCGTCGGACTGTGCCGGGGTGGCAAAGGCCTGGAACAGCGTGAACAGGTGCGAATTGTCTGGATCTTTGGCTTCACCCGGCGCGCGGGAGTCAGTGACGATCCGCGAAATCGCGTCTTTCATCTCTTTAGCGCTGCTGAACAACGGAATGGTGTTGTCGTAGCTCTTCGACATCTTGCGACCGTCGAGGCCAGGCAGCGTCGCGACGCTTTCTTCGATCAGCGCCTCGGGCATGGTGAAGAACTCTTTGCCCTGGCCAAACAGATGGTTGAAGCGCTGACCGATATCCCGGGCCATTTCCACGTGCTGGATCTGGTCACGACCGACCGGCACCTTGTGTGCGTTGAACATCAGAATGTCCGCGGCCATCAGCACCGGATAGCTGTACAGACCCATGGTGATACCGGCATCCGGGTCTTCGCCGGTTTCGACGTTCTTGTCCACCGAAGCCTTGTAGGCGTGGGCGCGGTTGAGCAGCCCCTTGGCGGCAACGCAGGTCAGCAGCCAGGTCAGCTCCGGGATTTCCGGGATGTCGGACTGGCGATAGAACGTCACGCGATCCACATCCAGGCCACCGGCCAGCCAGGTCGCGGCGATTTCCAGACGCGAGCGCTGGATGCGCAGCGGGTCATCGCATTTGATCAGGGCGTGGTAGTCGGCCAGGAAGTAGAACGAATCGGCATTGCTGTCGCGGCTGGCAAGGATCGCCGGGCGGATGGCGCCGGCGTAGTTGCCCAGGTGCGGCGTGCCGGTGGTGGTGATGCCGGTGAGGATACGGGTACGAGTCGTCATGGGTAATCGCTTGTCAGACTGCAATCAATTCGAAAGACGCGGCAGGATCAGATCCTTGAGATCGGTCAGCTTGCCATGAAAAAAGTGTCCGCATTCTGCCACTTTCAGCAGCTCATGGGGACGATCGAGTTTCTCGGACCAGTCGTAGACGGCTTGCGGGGCAATGACTTCATCGGTTTCCGGCTGGATCAGGGTCAGCGGGCAGTTCACCGGCAGCAGGTCGTAACCATTGAGCCGGGTGACAGCGGCGGCCACCATGAACAAATGCTTGAGCTGTTCGCCCTTGGCCTCCAGTCGTCCGCCGAGACTTGCTGCAACAAAACCGCCGAAGGAAAAACCGAACAACGTCAGCGGCAAATCAGGATGTTTCGCCCGCAACCATGCTGCTGCTGCCTGGGCATCGTCGACTTCGCCGGTTCCCATGTCGTGCGAGCCTTCGCTGGCACCGACGCCACGGTAGTTGAAGCGCAAGGTAATCAAACCGGCATCGCGCGCGGTGCGCTGCAGGGTCGAAACCACTTTGTTGAGCATGGTGCCGCCCTGCACCGGGTTCGGGTGGCAGATCAGCGCGATGCCGCGCGGCTGCTCGATATCCAGGTAAAGTGCTTCCAATTGCCCGACCGGGCCGTCAATCACTACAGGGGTTTCGCGCATAAGCAAGGAAGGAACTCCGTGACCTCGAATCGGGTCGACTCGTCTAGCAAATTGTCTGTGCCGATGTATTGCGAGTGAATCGCGGTATACAGCGCAGGTTCGAGCCGTTAACGTAAAGCAAAGCCGTTTATAGAGGAAGGACTCGTGGAACACTCGCTCTTAGTTTGGTTGTTGCCGACTCTTGCCCTGGTTGTGGGTGTCGCCATTGGATTCCTGATCGCTCGCCTGGTGCCGAACGCCGCGCCGAGCAGTACCCAACGTCAGCTGGATGACATTCAGGAACGTTTTGACAGTTATCAGAACGAGGTGGTTACCCACTTCAACAGCACTGCAAACCTGGTCAAGAAACTGACTCAGAGCTATCAGGAAGTGCAGGATCACCTCGCCGAGGGTGCCAACCGCCTGGCCCTGGACGAGCAGACCCGCCAACGCCTGCTGGCTTCGCTGCACGCCGACGCGGCAGCGGCCCCACGGGAACGCCTGACGCCACCGCGCAATCAGGAGCCGCCTCGCGACTACGCCCCCAAAGCCCCGAATGCGCCGGGCATGCTTGATGAGCATTACGGCCTGAAGAAGTAATCAGGTTTCGCGCGATACACAAAAGCCCTCGGACGAGTGATTGTCCGGGGGCTTTTTTGTTGCTGATCCAATACCTTTGGTGCCGACTCGGCCCCTTCGCGGGCAAGCCCGCTCCCACAGGGATCGCGTACCTATCAAGCGACTCGGTCACTGTGGGAGCGGGCTTGCCCGCGAAGGGGCCAGAACTTTCGACACAAAAAAAACCGCCCGATCTGTTTAGGATCGGGCAGTTTTTTTTACGCCTGGGGTTCAGTCAGGTGGGTAAAGGGGCTGCGTTTACTGCTGTGGATACTCTTGACCCGGAATCGCCTTGAGGTTGACCTCGACGCGACGGTTCTGTGCCCGGCCATTGGCATCGGCATTGCTGGCAACCGGGCTATCCGGGCCGGCGCCACGTGCCGACAGGTTGGCACCACTGACACCTTGGGACGTCAGGTAAGTCGCCACGCTCTGCGCACGACGCTGGGACAGGTCCATGTTGTGCTGACGGCTGCCGGTGCTGTCGGTGTAGCCAACGATTTCGATCTGGTTCTGGTTGAACTCTTTGAGCGAACCGGCCAGGTTGTTCAGTGGCTGATAGAAGCTGGAAGCGATGTTCGCCGAATCGGTGGCGAACGTGATGTTGCCCGGCATGATCAGCTTGATCTGATCGCCCTGGCGCTGCACTTCAACACCGGTGTTGGCCATGCTGGCGCGCAGCTTTTTCTCTTGCTGGTCGGCGTAGTAACCGTAACCGGCAGCCGAAGCACCCACTACGGCGGCGCCGATCAGCGCACCCTTGCCACGGTTATCGTGGCTGATGGCGGCACCGGCCAACGCACCCGCCAGAGCGCCGAGGCCGCCGTACTTGGCGGTTTTGCTCATGCCCGTGGAACCACCGTCGGCCTGCCCCTGGCTGCTGTCATATGGGTTGGGCGAGGCGCAGCCTGACAGCAAGGCCACAGCCGTAGCGACAATAATCAAACGCTGCTTGGTGAACATGAAGAGCTCCTACTTTTTGCATTCTGGGATGCAACGGGACTTAGGCATTGGTTCTTTGCGGGCGTTGGATCATTTCGGGCGCAGAAAATTCCGTAGCCCCCCTTAAGCCCGCACAAAAGGGTTGTCGCGCATTTCATCACCCAGACGCGTATCCGGACCATGACCGGTCACCACCGTTGCGTCCTCATCAAGGGTGTACAGGCGCTGTTTGATCGACCGCACGATGGTCGCCTGATCGCCACCCCACAAATCCGTGCGCCCTACCCCGCGACGAAACAACGTGTCACCGGCAATCAGCAGCTTAGCCTCTGAAAACCAAAAGCTCATGGAACCCGGCGTATGACCTGGCGTGTGCAACGCCACGCCGCAACCGCAGGCGAGTTCTTCATCGTCGGCCAACCAGCGATCCGGCGATGGAACCGGCGTGTACGGCACACCGAACATCTGGCATTGCATCTCCAGATTGTCCCAGAGGAACTGATCCTCTTTGTGCAAGTGCAGGGTCGCGCCGGTTTTCTCCTTCAACTGACCGGAGGCCAGGAAGTGATCGAGGTGCGCATGGGTATGGATGATGCTGACAACCTTCAGACCCAGGGCATCGAGCCGTGCGAGGATCAATTCGTGATTGCCGCCCGGATCGACCACGATGGCCTTCTTCGTCACCGGATCGCCGATGATCGTGCAGTTGCACTGCAAAGGGCCGACGGGGAAGGTTTCGCGGATGAGGGTTGGTTGTTGGGACATCGGGGCATGCTCGATAAAAACGGGGACGAGGGATTTTCGCACACAATTGCGTCCAGCCATTGACCGCCTGTGTATCGTCACACTACGTCAGCCCAACACCCCCAATGCCTTGGCCCGTGCCACCGCTTGCGTGCGCCGTTCAACCCCGAGTTTGCTGTTGATGTGGCTGGCGTGGGTTTTCACCGTGTGCAGGGAAATGAACAGTTGATCGCTGATTTCCTGGTTCGAGCAGCCTTGGGCAATGAGTTTCAGAACCGACAGTTCGCGGGAACTGAGTTGCTCACAGGCTTGTGAGTGCTCCGGAGCAAGGCGTGCAGCGGTAACGGGGAGTCGCTCCGACAGGCTCTGCGATACCGTCGCTTTCGCGCAGTTCTGCAGTTGCTCGCGAAGCCAGTCAGGGCATTTGGTCAGCAAGCCATCAAAAGGCTGCAGCGCGCCACCACTGGCCGCTTCAAGGGCCTGAGCGAAGGACTGCCGGGCTTCAGGCTCGCGGTTGTGCGCAAGGAGCAGTTCGGTTTTTTGTGTCAGCGCCATCACACTGAGCAACTGCCGACCGGTTTGCTGACCATGCTCGAGTAACGCATTCAATCGCCCTTCGGCCAGCATCGGCTGCGCCTGAATGACCTCAAGCAAGGCCTGCTGCAACTCGATATGCAGTGGCAGTTGCGGATGGAATTCCGGAGGTGCCGCAGGCGTTTCGCCGTTGTAGGTCTGGCCCAGTCGTGCGAGCCAGGCTTCCGCCAGATCGGTGCGTCCCTGGGCCAGCCAGAGTTCGCATTTGACCAGGGTAATCATCGCCAGATAGTAAATCGGCGGGACGTCCCAGATATGCATCAGCCGTTCGGCTTCGGCGAGTTCGGCAAAGGCCTTGGCGAACTCACCGCTGCTGCCTTCGAGCCGGGCGATCACGCAATGGCCGATCAAAACACTGATGTCGCGACAGGCGCGGGCCTCAGTCAAACCGGCCTGTAAACGCAGCCGCGCGGTCTGAGGTTGCAGACGCAGGGCCAGAAGAAATCCTTCGTACAAGGTCAATCGAGCGCGCACGGCATACAGCCGCTGCGGCGACAACCCTTGCAGGCGTTGCAGCCCCTGACGGACTTCGTCCAGCGAGCGCAGAATTTCCCCTCGCGCCTGCAACACGCGCGCCCGGTCGTAATGGGCCAGCGCTTCGAACAACGGATTACCCACCCGTTGCGCCAGTTCAAGAGAGTCGCGGTTCAAGCCACGGGCACGCCACAAGTCGCCGTCGGCAATGGCCAGGTTGGAAAGGGTCGAGAGACACATCAGGCGCTGGCCGTAGCGTTTCGATGGCAGGCTTTCCAGCGCTTCGGTGCAATACAGCAGCGTCAATTCGCGGTTGCCGCGCCCGCGGGCAATGATCCCGCTCAAGGCCAACCATTGCGCCAGCATGGATTTCTGCGCAGTGGCCGACGGTGCCGGCAGGAAGCGGCTCAGATGATTGGCCAACTCTTCGGCGGCGTCGAGCTGACAGGCCAGCCCCAAGGCCCAGCTGTAAAGCACGATCAAGCGTGGCGTGCTGATCAGCAGGCTGTCGGGCAAGTCCATTTTCCAGCGCAACAACATGCCGACATTCTGTTCCGCCAGCAATTGCTCTTCCGAAAGGTTCTGCACCAGGTTGGCCGCGACATCCAGATGCCCGGCGCGCAACGCCTGCTCCACCGCCTCATCGAGCAGGCCCTGGGCATTGAACCAGCGACACGCGCGCAGATGCAGGCTGGCTGCCGGCACCATCGCCTGTGAGGTTGGCCGGGTACGCAGCAGGTCGGAAAACAGATGGTGATAGCGGTACCAGTGGCCATGCTCGTCCAGCGGTACGAGGAACACTTGGTGCGCAAGCAGAAAACGCAGGATCTCGGCGCTGTCATGCGCTTCGCGAACGGCATCGCACAGCTCGCTGCAAAAACGCTCTTGAGGGGCCGTGTCATAAAGGAACGACTGCACCTCGGCGGGCAGACAATCGATGACTTCTTCGAGCAGGTAATCGCGAATCAACCCTTCCCCACCGTGCAGGGACTGGGGTAACGCACCGTCAGAGCCCGCTTCGGAAGCAGCCAGCAACCAGAAACGCAAGCCGGCAACCCAGCCTTCACTGCGCTGGATCAGGTTTTCCAGTGCTTCGCCGCGCAACGAACTGCTGTGCCGATCGAGCAGGGTCAAGGCTTCATCGTGGGTCAGGCGCAGATCCTGCTCATTCAACTCGAGCAGTTGTCGCGACAACCGCAGCCGTGCCAGATGCCAGTCCGGACGCTGGCGGCTGGTGACCATCACCAGCAAGCCGTCGGGAAGGTGATTGAGGAAAAACTGCAGGCAACGATCGAGCACCGGCCCCTGGGCCAGATGATAGTCATCGAGGACCAGTAGCAATGGCGCCGTCGGCAACAGGTGCACGGCCAACTCATCGAGCAAACCGTCCAGCCATTCTTCAAAAGCAAACGGCTGATGCCGCTGACGCATTTTCAACAGCCCCAGAGACTGGCGGCCCAACTGCGGAAAAAAGTCCTGAAGACCTTCGAGCAATCGCTCCAGAAAACGGCCTGGATCGTTGTCCCGCGGACTCAACCCCAGCCAGAGACTTTGCCAATGCGCCGGCAGCCCCTGGCAGAACTCCACAGCCAATGAGCTCTTGCCAAACCCCGCCGGCGCGCTGACCAGCAGCAGCCTGCCGCCGAGACCGGCACTGAGGCGCTCGCATAAACGAGGCCGCAGCACATGGCCGTCGGGCAGCGGAGGCCGATAAAAACGCCCGTCCAATGTCGCGACGGTAACGCTTGCAGGGCCCGGGAGTGGGGACAGATCAGTCATGGCCGGCTCTTGTTTGAAATGCTGTTGGCGGCGTTGCAGATGTCCGCAGACTAGCGGTAAACGAAGAGGTAATGAAGGTTATTGCTACAAATGGCTACAAAAAGTCTACGAACAAAAAAAAGCCCCGAACCAGTCGGGGCTTCTTTCGAGGATGCGGCCTCAGTTCAGTTCAGGTTAACGAACCCCGGTCTGACGCAATGCCGCAGGCGTGAAGTCGCTGGTGGTGGCAGTGAAACCGAAGTTGTATGCCGACTTCTCTTCGTTCTTCATGCCCAGTGCCAGGTAACGGCCGGACTGCAGGTCGTACAGAGCTTCCAGGGTGTACCACGGCACTTGAACGTTGTAGTAGTTCTGGGAGTGAGCTTCCGCTACACGCCAGAGTTGATTGCGACCGTCGTAGTGATCGATGACCGCAGCTTGCCAGGTGTCTTCGTCGATGTAGAAGTCACGCTTGGCGTAGATGTGACGCTGACCTTCCTTCAGGGTTGCAACCACATGCCAGACCCGACGCAGCTCGTAACGAGCCAGGTCCTGGTTAATGTGACCAGCCTTGATGATGTCGGCGTACTTCAGCTTCGGATCGTCGAGCTTGTAGCTGTCGGAGGCGATGTACATCTCTTTCTTGCCTTCGAGCTTCCAGTCGTAACGATCCGGCGCACCGTTGTACATGTCCAGGTTGTCGGAGGTACGCAGGCCGTCCGCCGCGGTACCCGGCCCGTCATAGGACACTTGCGGTGCACGACGCACACGACGCTGACCGGCGTTGTAGACCCACGCCGAACGTGGTTCCGCCACCTGATCGAGGGTTTCGTGCACCAGCAGCACACCACCGGCCAGACGCGCCGGCGCGGTCACTTCCTGCTTGAAGTAGAACAGGATGTTGCCCGGGTTCGCCGGATCGAAATCCTTCATCTTGTCGCGGAATACGAACTGGTCCTGAAAGTAGACCAGGCTGTACGAGCCATTCGGCTGCGGAGTGGCCTGGGTCACCAGACGGGTCACGCTGCCACCGCGATAGCGGGTGATGTGGTTCCAGATGACTTCGACACCGGTTTTCGGAATCGGAAACGGTACCGCGGTTTCGAAGTTTTTCAGCCCGTTGCCGCCGGACACCAGCTCAGTGGCGGTGGCGTTTTTCTTGATGGCAGCGAACACGTCATCCGGCACGGTAGCGCCGCGATGGGACGGGTAAACCGGCATCTTGAAGGTTTCCGGGTAACGCTTGAACATCGCGTACTGGCCCGGAGCGAGCTTGTCCTTGTACTGGTCGACGTTCTGCGCCGTGATGGTGAACAGCGGTTTTTCACTGGCGAACGGGTCGGACAGGAAACCTTTGGCGTCGGCGGTGCCGGCGTTTTTCGCCATCGGCTTCCAGGCTGGAATCGAACCATCGGCATTACCCGCCATCTCGGCGCCCATTGGCGTCAGGCTCTTGCCCAGCTTGTCCGCTTCGGCCGCTGGGACCGCTGCCATCACGCTGGTCGCCAGCAGCGTAAGCCCCAGAAATCCGGCGTGGAACAGACTCTTTGTTGTTTTCATAGGTGTGTTCGTCCTGAAAATGCAGTGCTTAGAAGTTCACGCCGAAGCTGAGCGCAACGAAGTCGCGGTCATCCACGGTGGTGTACTTGCCGTCAAAGAAGTTGGTGTAGGCCAGGGACGCGGTGTAGGTGTTCTGGTACTCGGCATCGAGACCCAGGCTGACCGCTTTGCGACCTTCCTCGAAGTTGCCGCCAGGGCCAGGCGAGTAACCGTCGACGTCATGGGACCAGGCGATGTTCGGCTTGAAGTTCACACCGGCGATCACGTCGTTGTATTCCCAGATCGCACGAGCGCGATAGCCCCAGGAATCTGTGGTGGTGAAGCCATCGTTTTCACAGTAACGACTGACGTTGTTTTGTGGTCCACCCGCCAGAGTCGAAGCGTTCAATGCCTGGCACTGCCCACCTGGCAATGGGCCAGGGCCGTAGCTCGGGTCACGCCCGTAACGTGCTTTCGATGTGCTTTCCAGGCCGCCGACGTGAGTCCAGCCCACCTCGCCCACCAGCGTCAGTCGCTCAGCGCCCATCACCTGATCGAAGAAGTGCGTGAAGGTCGTTTGCAGCTGGCTCACTTCCTTGCGGCGATAACCATGTTGATCTTCCCCTGGACGCCCTTGAAGTACGGAAACGTTAGGGTTCAGTGGCGTCAGGCCGGAAAAGAGAATGTCGGTGGTGTTGAGCTGAACCGGTGCGTTCGGACGGTAGCTGAACTCACCACTCCAGGCGGTACCCGTAGGCAACGTGGTGGAGAAGCTCAGGCCATACAGGCGAATGTCTTCCGGGTATTCGACGAAGTAGCTGGAGTTACCCGCCACTTGCAACGGCAGCAAGGTCGGAGCCAGGCCAGCCGCGACACCTAACGGAACACCCGCGCCAACCAGGGAGCCCACCAGGCCCGCCGCGCTGTAAGCGCTCGCCGGGGCACCCTTGCCGCTGAAAATCGGCGCACGGCTGTGGTAGTTCATGAAATAGGCACCGAATTCGGTGTCCAGTGGATCGAACATGTACTTGAAGGACACGCCGAACTGGCCGCTGTCACGTGCATCGCGATCCGGGCCGCGACGAACGATGACACCTTCATCCGGGTTACCCCAGGACACACCACGGGCAGCCAGGGTGTTGATGGCGGCATTACGCAACCCGGCCGGCAGTCCCGCGCCCGCCAGTGCGCTATTGAGGCCGTTACGGGTACGCAGCACGGCCAGGTTTTGGTCGCAGCCATCCGCAATCACGTCCGGTTGCGAGAAGAATGTGCCGCAGTTGTCGGCAACGGTCTGGTCCCACTCGATTTGATAGAACGCTTCGGTCGAAAGGTTCTCGGTCAGGCTCTGGGACACGTAGAACATGTTGACCGGGATCAGGCCTTCCTTGATCTCGGCACCTGGACGGCGGAACGCGGAAACGTCGATCGGGTTGATCGAGTTGATGCCGCCACCGATGAACGTACTCTCGCCCCAGCTGACCACTTGCTTGCCCAGACGCACGGAACCCGGCTGATCGGCAACCGAGTAGTTGTGGTAGACGAAGGCGTCGAGAATTTGCCCGCCGGAGGACTTGGCGCCTTCCTTGCGGTTGTTGTCGCTGATGTCCTTGAACGGACGGTCTTCGTCCTTGAGTTCGAAGTCATACCAGTATTTGCCCCGGACGAAGATACCGGTGTCGCCGTATTTCAATTCAAGGTCATGGATGCCTTTGAAGATCTTCGAGAAAGTTTCCCCGCTCTTGAAGTTCAAGTGGCCGTCATCGGAGGTCTGGGACAGGCCACGGCCACCGTTGTTGACGCCGATGAGGTTCTTGTTGGCACTCTCGGTAGACCAACTGGCACCAATCGACAGGGATGAGTCGAATTGACCTTCGATTTCACCAACGTTGAAACTGACGCCGAATGCGGGCCCGGCGAGCGTAGAGGCAAGACTGACAGCCAGAGGCAGTTTTGCCCGGCGCCAGAACTGGTTTACTGATGTCATCGACGCTACTCCATGTGCATTATTGTTATGGCATTGAGTACTTTTAAAAACGCTGTGGTTGACCGGAAGCCAAGGCATTCCGAATTCACTCCAAAGTTGCATCGCCCCGTTTTGTGCGTGTGCCCCGTTCTTAAAAATCCTTGAGCGGACTATAGCCAGCAGGTAGTACTGCTTGATCCCTCTAAAGTGTGATTTGCAGCTGCCGGCCACTCTGGAACAGTCCTTTCGCCAGGCCGACACCTGTCGGCACGGCAAGGATGGCTGAAAATTCTGATTTCACAAGCCAAGCGCTTGCTTGGTGGGGCTGGCGTGCCATTTCGGGCACGCCGGAAGACGCTTAAAGCGTCGAAAGGAAGGTGCTGTTGTTGGCCTGCCACTCAGTGATGTCGAGGCGGATCCGCTTCTTGTCGAGTTTGCCGACACTGGTCTTGGGAATTTCAGTAACAAGGGCGATCTGGCTCGGGATGGCCCACTTGCTCAGGTGCCCCAGTTCCACAAATGGCTTGAGGTGCTCCTTGAGTTCCCTGGCCCCGATTACATGGCCCTCGCGGATCACCAGCAAGGCAAACGGGCGTTCGCCCCACTGCGGATCGGCAATGCCCACCACTGCTACTTCGCGTACCGCTGCATGGCGACTGATCAGGTCTTCCAGGTCCAGGGAGGAAATCCATTCGCCGCCGGTCTTGATCACATCCTTGATCCGGTCGCGAATGTCGATCACGCCCATGCTGTCCAGCGTCGCCACGTCCCCGGTGTGCAGCCAGCCACCGGCCCAGAGCTCGGCGCCCTTCTGCGGTTCATTGAAATAGCCTTCGGTGAGCCACGGCGCACGCAGCACCAGTTCACCCTGGGTCTCGCCATCGGCGGGCAGGAAGTTACCGTCGGTGTCGACAATGGCCGCTTCCACCAAAGGCCCCGGCACGCCGGCCTTGATCCGGTACGTGGTGCGTTCGTCTTCGGTGCCCGCCATCAGCTCATCGTTGAGGTGCGCACAGGAAACCAGCGGGCCGGTTTCCGACATGCCGTACGCGGCGGTCAGCTGAATGCCTTTGGCTTTGGCGGCTTCGTACAACGCACGATTCAATGCACTGCCGCCGATGACGATTTTCCAGCCGCCGAAGTCGGTGCCTTGCGCTGCCTTGGCGTTGAGAACCATCTGCAGGATGGTCGGTACGCAATGCGAGAAGGTGACCTTTTCCTTGCGCCACAGCTCCACCAGGTATTCGGGATCGTAGCGCCCCGGATAAACCTGCTTGAGCCCGAGCATGGTCGCCACATACGGCAAGCCCCAGGCGTGCACATGGAACATCGGGGTGATCGGCATGTACACGTCGTTGGTGCCCAACAGCCGCACGCTGTCGATGGCGCCCATGATGGTCGACACGCCCATGGTGTGCAGCACCAGTTGCCGATGAGTGAAGTACACGCCTTTGGGATTGCCGGTGGTGCCGGTGGTATAGAAGGTGGTCGCGACCGAATTTTCGTCGAAATCCTGGAAGTCGTACTGCGTGCTCGCGGCCGCCAGCAACTGCTCGTATTCACCGACGAGGTTCGGCAGGTCGGCGGTTTTTTCCGGCAGGTCGGTCAGCAGCAGGGTTTTCTCGACCGTGGTCAGGTGCCCGGCAATCGCGTTGTACAGCCCGACGAATTCGCTGTTGACCAGCACGAAGCGGTCCTCGGCGTGATTCATGGTGTAGAGGATCTGTTCCGGCGACAGGCGCACGTTGATGGTGTGGATCACCGCGCCGATCATCGGAATGGCAAACATGCATTCCAGATAACGATGGCTGTCCCAGTCCATCACCGCCACGGTATCGCCGGCCTTGACGCCGGCCGCCGTCAGCACGTTGGCCAGGCGTGCGACCCGTTCGATCAGGGTCGGATAGCTGTAGCGCAATTGATCGCGGTAAATGATCTCGCGGGTTTTCTCATAGCGCGCGCCGGACATCAGCAGCCGTTTGATCAGCAGCGGATACTGGTAAGCGCCTTCGGCTGGGGGGATAACGCGAGTCTGCAACATAAGAATCCCTTTTCTGACTGCACGGTCGTGGCTGAAAGTAAGCACTCTAGTGCCCTTCCATGACAACCAAATCAGCCGAAGGAATGATTTGCAACATTCAGCAAATGCTAGCGTTGCGCCAGCATTTAACAGCTATCCAGACCTGTAGGAGCCGGCTTGCTGGCGATGGTCTTGCAGGCGCCGCATCCTTTCCAGAATAGATGCGTCATCGTTAAAGACCATCGCCAGCAAGCCGGCTCCTACAAAGGGTGGTGTTCGTCGATCAGTGCATCTCGGTAAACGCGAGTTTCACGCCGATGGCGATCAGCACGGCGCCCATGGTCCGGTCGAACCAGTGGCCCATGCGGGCGAAACCGGCGCGTACACGCTGCTGGCTGAACAGCATCGCCACCAGGCAGAACCAGAAAGCCGTCGCCGCCGCCAGGTAAACCCCGTAACCGGCCTGCACCGCCAATGGCGTATGCGGATTGATCACCACGGTGAACAACGACAGGAAGAACAGCGTGGCTTTCGGGTTCAGACCGTTGGTCACGAAACCCGAGGTGAAGGCGCCGCGAGCGGTGCGCTCACCCGCTTCCTTGTGCAGATCGTCAGTCACCGGCTTGGCCGGTTGCGCGCGCAGGGCCTTGAAACCGATGTACAGCAGATACGCGGCCGCCGCCCATTTCAAGGCGTTGAACAGCACGATCGACTGGGACACGATCAGGCCGATACCGAGCAGCGAATAACCGACGTGCAGGAAAATCGCCGTACCGACACCCATCGCCGTCCAGGTGCCGGCGCGACGACCGTGGGTCACGCTCTCACGCACCACCACGGCGAAATCCGGGCCGGGGCTGGCGACGGCCAGCAGGTGAATCAGGGCAACGGTCAAGAACTCTGTCCAGTACATGGGGGCTCCTCTGGGGGGCAAATTGGTCGAATTAACACGTGCAGACTGACATCGTCCCTGTGGGAGCGGGCTTGCTCGCGAAGGCGTTGTGTCAGACAACATCAATGTCGACTGACACAACGCCTTCGCGAGCAAGCCCGCTCCCACAAGGTTCGGCGTAGGCCTGGCATTGCGTAACGATTTGTTTCATCTGGTAGGCTCGGCAGATTACGCCTTCAGTTCAATGCACAAAAGGTACAGTTGATGACGAACTCTCGCCGCGCCGTTTTCCTCGACCATCCATCGCTGGACCTCGGCGATCTCGACCTCAGTCCATTGCGCGCCTGCTTCGATGATTTGCAACTGTTTGCGCAGACCACGCAGGATCAAGTAATCGAACGCCTCAAGGGCGCCACCGTCGCCATCAGCAACAAAATCCTGATCGACGCCGCCGCCATCGCCGCCAGCCCCGAGCTGAAGCTGATCCTGATCACCGCCACCGGCACCAATAACGTTGATCTCGCCGCCGCCCGCGCCCATGGCGTGACCGTCTGCAACTGCCAGGGTTACGGCACGCCATCGGTGGCGCAGCACACGATCATGCTGCTGCTGAACCTGGCAACGCGCCTCGCCGATTATCAGAAAGCCGTCGGTGAAGGTCGCTGGCAACAGGCGAAACAGTTCTGCCTGCTGGACTACCCGATCGTCGAACTGGAAGGCAAAACCCTCGGCTTGCTCGGTCATGGCGAACTGGGCGGCGCGGTCGCACGACTGGCCGAAGCCTTCGGCATGCGCGTGCTGCTCGGGCAGATTCCGGGGCGCCCCGCCCGACCGGACCGTTTGCCGCTGGATGAACTGCTGCCGCAAATCGACGCGCTGACGCTGCACTGCCCGCTCAACGAACACACTCGCCACTTCATCGGTGCCCGCGAACTGGCCTCGATGAAACCCGGCGCTTTCGTGGTCAACACCGCTCGTGGCGGCCTGATTGATGAACAGGCGCTGGCCGACGCCTTGCGTAGCGGCCACCTCGGCGGTGCGGCCACCGACGTGTTGAGCGTCGAACCGCCGAGCGCCGGCAACCCGTTGCTCGCCGCCGACATTCCACGCCTGATCGTTACGCCGCACAACGCCTGGGGCAGTCGCGAGGCGCGGCAGCGGATCGTTGGCCAATTGACCGAAAACGCGCAGGGATACTTCAGCGGTAAGGCGCTGCGGGTCGTCAGTTGATAAACTGCGGCACTTTTTTTCAAGGAGCAGAGTATGGATCCGCGCAGTGAAGTACTGCTTCGTCAGGCCGAGTTATTCCAGGGTTCGGTGCTGCTGGCCGGTTTGCCCGCCGATGATTTGCTCGGGCGCCTGCCCGACGCCCACGGCTGGTGCTGGCACGCCGGCGATCAGGCCGCGCTGGATGCCCGCTTCACCGAGCGCAGCCATTTTGGCGTGACCGCGCCCGAGCGCGAATTCGACACCGCCGTGGTGTTTCTGCCCAAATCCAAGGACCTCACCGATTACATCCTCAACGCCCTCGCCTCGCGCCTGGCCGGACGCGAGTTGTACCTGGTGGGTGAAAAACGCAGCGGCATCGAAGGCGCGGCCAAGCAACTGAACCCATTTGGCAAACCGCGCAAGCTCGACAGTGCGCGTCATTGCCAGCTGTGGCTGGTCACCGTGGCCGATGCGCCGCAAGCCAAATCCCTGGAAAGCCTGGCCCAGACCTACGAATTGCCGCTGGCCGAAGGGCCACTGAAAGTCATCAGCCTGCCTGGCGTGTTCAGCCATGGTCGGCTGGATCGCGGTAGCGCGTTGTTGCTGGAGCACCTGGACAAATTGCCAAGCGGCCATTTGCTGGACTTCGGTTGCGGCGCCGGTGTTTTGGGCGCGGCGGTCAAGCGTCGTTATCCGCACAATCAGGTCACGCTGCTCGACGTGGATGCGTTTGCCGCCGCCAGCAGTCGTTTGACCCTGGCTGCCAATGGTCTGGAAGCGGACGTCATTACCGGTGACGGAATCGATGCTGCACCGATGGGTTTGAGTGCGATTCTGAGCAACCCGCCGTTCCATGTCGGCGTGCACACCGATTACTTCGCCACAGAGAACTTGTTGCGAAAAGCTGCCAAACATCTGAAAAACGGTGGCGAACTGCGGCTGGTCGCGAACAGCTTCCTGAAGTACCAACCGCTGATCGAAGAGCACCTCGGCGTGTGCGCAATCAAGGCCGAAGGTCAGGGTTTCCGAATCTACCGGGCCAAACGCGGTTAGCAATTTGTACTTGCCCTATCGGATTTGCCTAGGCAGAATCCGCTCCGTCCTAGGGGAGTAGTCTCCCACGAGCGCCATGCTCGTCCGGCATACGTCAACATACTTGGTCCTCAGACCATGGCGTATGCGACCCAAGCGTCCGCATCAGACGGATCGCCAGGGTTTGACAAGACCTATGACACGAACACCTTACCCGGGGCGGGAAGGCTGTACGTGTCATAGCCGTGTCGACCCGCCCCTTAGGAAAACCCTGATGCTGGATTCACTTCTCGTTCCCACCGCAATCGTTGCCTTGGCCGAAATCGGCGACAAGACGCAACTGCTCGCGCTCATCCTTGCTGCCCGCTTTCGCAAACCGTGGCCAATCATCGCCGGCATCGTCGCCGCCACCCTGGCCAACCACGCGGCAGCCGGTGCGGTAGGTGCCTGGGTCGGCAGTTTCTTCTCGGATGCGGTGTTGCACTGGATCCTCGCCGCGAGCTTCGCTGCGACGGCATTGTGGACCCTGGTGCCGGACAAAATGGATGACGATGAAGCCAGCACCGCCCGCAAATTCGGGCCGTTCCTGACGACATTGATCGCGTTCTTCCTTGCGGAAATCGGTGACAAGACCCAGATCGCGACCGTGATGCTGGCCGCGCAATACCCGGAACTGTGGCTGGTGATTATCGGCACCACCCTGGGCATGTTGATTGCCAACGTGCCGGTGGTTTTGGCGGGTAACTTTGCGGCGGACAAATTGCCATTGACCCTGATTCGTCGACTGGCGGCGTCGGCGTTCTTCGTCCTGGCGATTGTCGCGGTGTACAAGGCGATGCAGAGCAGTGGGTGGGTTTGACGTCGTAGGTCGTTAGACCGCGTTATCGTTCTTCGCGGGCGAGCCTCGCTCCTACAGGATTTTTACTGACCTGTAGGAGCGAGGCTTGCCCGCGAAGGCGTCAGCGGCATCAACGCATATCGATCAGGACTTCCGCGCGTTCTCGTACAACGGCATCACCTTCGGAATCGCCGCCTGCAACGAAGCAATCCGACTGGACGATGCCGGGTGAGTGCTCATGAACTCCGGTGGAGAACTTTCCGAGGCCTTGCTCATCTTGTTCCACAGGGTGATCGCGGCGTTCGGGTTGTAACCGGCACGGGCCGCCAGTTCCAGGCCGATCAGGTCCGCTTCGTTTTCATTGGCGCGACTGTTGGGCAGCGTCATGCCGTAGTTGGCCACGGTGTCCGCCAGAGCCAGGCTGTCCTGGCCCAGACCGAGCAAGGCGCCCGCGCCCTGCTTGGCCATTTCGATGCCGTACGCCTTGGACATCGCTTCACGACCGTGCTCACGCAGGGCGTGGGCGATTTCATGGCCCATGATCGCGGCGATTTCATCGTCGGTCAGTTGCAGGCTGTCGATCAGCCCGGTGTAGAAAATGATCTTGCCGCCAGGCCCGCAGTTGGCGTTGAGCTCGTCACTCTTGATCAGGTTGACTTCCCATTTCCACTGGGCCGAATCCGGACGGAAAATCGGCGCCTGGGCGATCAGCCGATCGGCGATCACCTGGATGCGCTTGGCATCGTTGCTGGTCTTGTCCAGCACACCTTTGTTGGTCGCCTCGCCAACGGTCTTTTGATAAGACTGGGCGTACATCTGGTTGACCTCATCCGAGGACAACATGCTGAACATGTACTGCTTGCGCTCCACGCCCACGGCACCGCCGCTGGTGGTGTTGACCGACTGACAACCCGCGAGCAGCAGACCCGCGCTCAGAGCACACAAAACCAATCGCTTGTTCATCACAAAACTCCCTCGAAACATGCCGCGTATCCTAGGCGTCGATTTGTATCGGCGCCAGATACAACAGACATACAGACGCGGATTTCGGACAAAGCTCTCATCAACGGTAGGAAAAAATTCACATACCGCCACCCGCCACGGCCAGTCACGGCCGGCAATGATTCATTTGCGACATCGACGGCTCCAAAACAGCCATTTCGTCGCACCTCACTCATGGCCCTCGAGCCCCCTGCCGATACAGCACCGCAGAAGTCCTCTTGCGTGCGGAGCACCCATGAAATTCAAGTCCATCCAGTTTTCCGTGGCGGCCCTCGCTGGCGCCATCGTATTAAGTGTCGTGGCAGCCCTGGTGCTGTACGCGCTGTTTTCCGGCGCACGGACGCAAGACATGGTTCAGGATCGGACCCAGGCGCAATTCGAGCAAGTCATCGAGCAGCGCCTGACGTCCCTGGCGCAAACCCAGGTCAGCCAGATCCAGCGTGAACTCGAAGCGCCGCTGCTGATTGCCGGCGGACTGGTGCGGGTCAACGCCCTGATCGGCACGCCAGGCGCCGATGGCCAGCCGCAACTGAACCTGAGCCGCGAGCAATTGATCAGTCTGATCAAGGAAAACGTCGCCAAAAACCCGAAGATTCTCGGCACCTACATCGGTTGGGAAAAAAACGCCCTCGACCACAACGACGCAGCGTACGTCGACACCAAGGTCATCGGCATCGACGCCAGCAACGGGCGCTTCCTGCCGTGGTGGTTCCGCAATGAAGACGGCAGCCTGGGCCTGGACAAACTGGTGGACGTCGACGACCAGAAAACCCTGTCTACCGGCGTGCGCGCCAGCGAGTACTACCTGTGCTCGAAAGAAAACAAAAAATCCTGCGTGATCGATCCGGCGCCCTACAAGGTCGGCGACAAAATCGTCATGCTCGCGTCCTTTATTGAACCGATCATGCTCAACGGTGCGTTCCAGGGCATCGTCGGCGCCGACCTCTCGGTGAACTTCATCCAGGAAATGCTCCTGGGCGCGAACCAGAAGTTGTACAACGGCTCGGGCGTCATGGCGCTGATCGGCGGTAATGGCCGGATCGTTGCCTACACCAAGGACCCGAGCAAATTCGGCGAGAAGGTCAGTGACATCCTCGACAGCCAGCAGATCGCCAACATGGCCAATCTGAAGCGCGGCGAAGTCACCTACACCGTCGACAAGGCCCAGGGCCGGATCGAGTTGTACCTGCCGTTCGGCATCGGCCAGACCGACGCTCGCTGGACGCTGATGCTGCAACTGCCGCTGAACGCGGTGATGGCCGACCTGCAAAAACTCCAGGCTGACCTGAACACCCAGCGCAAATCCGACACCTTCGGCATGGCCATGGTGGGTCTGCTGATCGCCAGCGTCGGCTTGCTGGTGATCTGGCTAGTGGGCCACGGCATTGCTCGCCCGCTGAAACAAATGGTGGCCATGCTCGACGACATTGCCAAAGGTGAAGGCGACCTGACGCGCCGTCTGACCAGTGATCGCGCCGACGAACTGGGCTCGATCGCCAAAGGCTTCAACACTTTCCTCGCCAAGTTGCAGGCGATGATCACCCAAGTGGTGACGTCGGTGCAGAGCGTCAGCGATTCGTCGGAACACACCGCTGACATCGCCATCCGCACCAACATTGGCGTGCAGAAACAAATGGTCGAGATCGATCAGGTCGCCACGGCGGTGCATGAAATGACCGCTACCGCCCAGGACGTGGCGCGCAACGCGACCCAGGCGGCGCAAGCGGCCAGCCATGCGGATCAGGCGGCCTCTCAAGGCAAACAGATCGTGCGGGATACGTCGAACTCGATCGGTGTGCTGGCCGTGGAAATCGGCAAGGCTGTCGGTGTGGTGCAAAACCTGGCCAAGGACAGCGAGAACATCAACGCGATCCTCACCGCCATTCGCGGCATCGCCGAGCAGACCAACCTGCTGGCCTTGAACGCCGCCATCGAAGCGGCACGCGCCGGCGAGCAGGGCCGTGGCTTTGCGGTGGTGGCCGATGAGGTGCGCAACCTCGCGCAGAAAACCCAGAAGGCCACCGAAGAAATCCAGACCATGATCCAGCAGCTGCAACAAGGCACGCGCGATGTGGTACGGGTCATGGAAGACAGCCAGAACCGCACCGACGAAAGCGTGCAGCATGCGGCGAAAGCGGCCGAAGCGCTGGATGCGATCACTCAGGCGGTGTCGGTGATCAACGACATGAACACGCAGATTGCCAGCGCGGCCGAGGAACAGAGTGCGGTGGCGGATGACATCAACCGGAACGTAATCAACATTGGGCAAGTGGCCAATGAAGTGGCGGGCGGTGCGGATGAATCAAGTGCGGCGAGTGCGGGGTTGACCAAGCTGGCCGAGCAGCAGCGGCGGTTGATCAATCAGTTCAAGGTTTAAGGATTGCCGGAAGGTCCTGCGGACCTTATCGCGAGCAGGCTCGCTCCCACAGTTGATCTTCAGTGGACACAAAATTTGTGTACCACCCAGATCTCCTGTGGGAGCGAGCCTGCTCGCGATGGGGCCAGCCCAGACAACGCATCAGCCGGGGGTCAAACACTCCGGCCCATTCAACTTCGGATCATTCACCAGATTCGCCAACACCCGCTCGCGCAACGCCGCGGGTTCACTGGCCAGTAATCCCTGCAATACATGCAACGGCGTCTCGGGATCGAGCCACGCCTCCTGCCCCGCCGCATCCAGGATCAACGGCCGACGCTGACTCGCCGCCGGTTGCGTGATCACGGCCGTGCTCAGCCACACCTGCTCCTGCACCGGATACGCCTCCCAGATCGCCGCGAAAAACAGCGTCGAGCCCTCCCCCGGCGTCAGCCAATACGGACGCTTGCGGGTGCCGCCGCGCCATTCGTAAAAACCGTTGGCCGGCAACAGGCAGCGGCGCTCGCGCAGGGCTTGGCGAAACATCGGTTGCTCGGCCACGGTTTCGGCGCGGGCATGGGCCGGCGTGCGGGACAGATCGGTGAGCCACGGCGGCGTCAAACCCCAGCGGGCGCGGGCCAATTCACGCTCGCCGTCGGCGCCGGCACGCAGCATCAACACCGAATCATTGGGAGAAATATTCCACTGGGCCTGCTGATCGGCGGGGAAGCCAGGCAGGGCCGCGAAGGCGGGATTCCAGCGAAACAGGGCATAACGTCCACACATGGGGCAGCACGACTCTTGATCAAACGAACGTCAGCCTAACAGACCAGCGTGCCGGGAAAGCTTTCCGGTTCATCGCCGGGCATCGGCAGCGCGGCATTGTACGCGGTGATCAACTCCCGGGCGTATTCGGCTTGGTCGTTATCCACCGACAAGCCCAGCAGGCCGAAGATCGGCAATTCGCCGGTGCCGCCGAGCAAATCGCGGCCGACCAGATGCGCCTCGACGCCCTCGCTGGCCAACATGCTTTGCAGCAACTCGCCTTCCATCAGGTTTTCCGGTTCGTAGATTCGCTGCATGGATGCCCTCACTCGTTCTCGCTGAACACTTCGAGATGCCACTCCTCTCCATGAACCTGCAACACAAACGTAATTGGCCGACAACACACCTGACAGTCCTCGATATAGGTCTGATCGCCCGCCGACAAATCCACAGTCGTCTCGACCTCTTCACCACAATACGGACATTCATACACTGCAGCTTCCAGCATCGCGGTCTCCCAAGTGACTTGTGCGTATAATCGCCGGTCTATTTGCAGGGCTATTTTTGTCTGGCTAACTTTTCAGACCGTGCCCCGTTGGTTTTCGATCAAAACCTTTACTTACCCTAGCCGTTTCTAACAAGAGAGCATGATGGGCGAATTCGATGCCATCCGACCTTACGACGACAGCGAAGTCCCAGCGGTGCTGGCACGCTTGCTCGGCGACAAGGCGTTTCTAGATATCCTCACCCACTTCCGCTTCCCGCGTTTTGCCGGTGCCTTCGGCTGGATGCTCAAACCTCTTATAGCTCATCGGCTGCGCCGTGAGTTCGCCGGCATCGATTCGGTGGCCACGCTGCAGGACAAAGTCGAGTATTACGTCGACCACACCATCGAGCGCGCCACGGACGGTGTCACGTACACTGGCGTCGAGCAATTCAAATCCGGCAGCGCCTACCTGTTCATCGCCAACCACCGCGACATCGTGATGGACCCGGCCTTCGTCAACTATGCCGTGTACCACGCAGGCCTGCCGACGCCGCGCATCGCGATTGGCGACAACCTGCTGCAAAAGCCCTTCGTCAGCGACCTGATGCGCCTGAACAAGAGCTTCATCGTGCACCGTTCGATCACCGGTCGCCGCGAGAAAATGGCGGCTTATCAGCTGTTGTCGGCGTACATCAACCACTCAATCCGCAACGATTGCGCCTCGATCTGGATCGCGCAGGCCGAAGGCCGGGCCAAGGACGGCGACGACCGCACCGAATCGGCGATCCTCAAAATGTTCCACATGAGCCGCAAGGACGAGCCGTTCGGCGAAGTCATCCGCTCGCTGAACGTCACCCCGGTGTCGATCAGCTACGAATATGACCCGTGCGACCAGGCCAAGGCCCGCGAACTCTACATCCGCGCCACCACCGGCACCTACACCAAGGCGCCAGGCGAGGACGATGTGAGCATCGCCAAGGGCATTACCGGCTACAAGGGCCGTGTCCACGTGAATTTCGCCGCGCCGATCACCGAGCTGTTCGAAGACACCAAGCAATTGGCGGTCGAAATGGACAAACAGATTCTCGGCGGCTACCGCTTGTTCCCGGTGCACTACCTGGCTTACGCGCAATGGAAGGATGCCGACCCGCAGTTGCAGGTGCCGAAAGCGTCTGATGTGTTTGCTGCCGACGAACTGGCGAAAGCCCAGGAAGAATGGCAACAGCGCCTGGACGCTTGCCCGGAAGAACATCGTCCGTTCCTGGTGCTGCAATACGCCACGCCGGTGCGTAATCAGTACCGTGTGAAGGCTGGGTTGCCACTCTAGCAGTGGCCTGGGCACGCATTCTGTAGGAGCGAGCCTGCTCGCGAAAAACGTTCAGACACCGCGTTTATTCAGACTGCACGCGTTATCGTTGACGTCCATCGCGAGCAGGCTCACTCCTACAGGGGGTTACGGTGTGTTCAAACGCGCGTGCTGATCCATGACACCAGCAGCGCCAACCCCAGGCAGGCGAAACCGAAGCGATAGAAAAACCGGTTCATGCGCAAGGTCGCGCCATCCAGCGTCAACATCGGCTCATCGATGCGACGGCTCTGGCTCTGCGCTTCGAGGCTGGCCAACGCGCGTTGTTCGCGACGACGCGTGGCGTGCAGCAGCCAGCTGCCCGGAAAGGCCAGCAGCAAGGCGAGCAGGTTGATCAATTTGGCGGGATGGGCGGTAAACAGCGTCATCAAGTGCAGCGACATCACGAACCTCGGACAAAACTGGTGTGGCGGAAGCCAGATCGACGACCGCGGCGCGGATTCTACCGAAAGCCGTCCCTCCTGCCCGCCGCTATACGATAAATAACTCACCATTTGGCAGATTCCTGCCCTGCGTCACGGCTTCGTCATCTGAATGCGCCAATCTCTCGCCCCACCAAAACTGACATGGACACCGTCATGCTGCACGCTGAAAACCAGGATCGCCTCTACCTCATTGCTCAAAGCGACGAACAACAAACTTTGGTCGGCAGCCTTGCCTTCAACGTTCAGGATCGCCATTGGCTGGTGTATTGCGCGCTGGGCGGGCATCAACATGCGGACCTGCCGGAGGCGGATTTGCTGACAGGGGTGAGTGTGCTGGAGTTTTACTCGCAAGCCGCCTGACACCAACGCCCCCCTTGTAGGAGCGAGGCTTGCCCGCGAAGGCGGCCTCTCATTCAACATTGATGTCGCCTGACACACCGTCTTCGCGGGCAAGCCTCGCTCCTACAGAGGGCTAGGTGAATTCGAGATATAAGCAGGCACAAAAAAGCCCGGGGCCATTGCTGGCGCCGGGCTTTTTGATTTCAGCGAAAACTTATTCGCCGAGAATCTGACCCACGGTCGGGTCCTTGAACAGGCGCGTCAACGCATCGCTCAACACATCGCTGACCAGCTTGGTGTTGGTTTCCTGGTTCGGCGCCATGCCGAAACGCTGGTCCAGGGATGCACCGTAACGACCGCTGTAGCGGCGGTTGGCGTTCTGCACGTCAGAGCGGAAGGTCGCGCCGATGGTTGCCTCGGTCACATACATGCCTTCTTTAGGCGACTGATACTTCAGCTCGGTCAGGGTCACGGTCAGTTGTGGGGCATTCATTGCATTGGATGTCGGGGTGAAGCCGAGCAAGCGCACGGCCGCTTCGGCCTGGGCCTGCAGCTTCGGCAGAATCTGCGCGCCCTGCACCGTGATCGCGCTGGTCTCCGGATACAGACCGCCACGGGTGCCCAGGGTTGGCGACGGACGACCGTCCACCACACGCACCACGACTGGCTGGCCATGGCCGACCGGGGCCAGCTGAGTGGTCAGCTTCGGCTCCGGACTCAGTTGTTGCGGGCTGTGGGCGCAGCCGACCAGGGTCAAACTGGTCACAGTGATCAAACCGAACAACAAGCGTTGCAACATGCTCTTCTCTCCAGAATCAGGCACAAACAGGCCGGCAGTATAGCGGTGCGCCACTGCGGGTAACTAGCGTCATGCAACGAATACCAGAATCTCAGACAAACCCCGTGGACCGCGGTTCCTGTCACACATCGTTCACCCTCCTTTCACCGGCACGTCACGACTTGCTGACAACGTATGCGGTAAATCCCTCGAGGTATTTCCCATGCGCCTTCTCGTCTCCCTGTTCACACCGCGCCCGTTGCATCGCTGCTTCGCCCTGCTCGACCGCAACGGCCATTGCCAGGCATTCAAGCAGTGCAGCCTCCAGCCGATGGGCGATGGCTGGGTCGAAATCGAAGAAATCCGCCTCAACTGGCTGCACCATCCCCTGCCCGCCAGCGCCCGTGTCAACCAGCGCCAACCCCGCGCTCGCGCTCAACAACTGCTGGCGACCTGACCAGACGCCTAATAAAAGTCATTAAACACGTCCATTTCCCCGCGTTTCTTAGATACAATCTCCCCCCGATTATAAGGACGTCTCCTGATCGGGCCTCGCAGCAATCGTCAATGCTTCGGTATTGGCACCCCGCACCGCCCACAGAGAGCCGCCCACACAGATCGAGTGAAGCTGGCGCGCTTGCTGTTCCTTGAGCAAAAACCCCACTTTTCGCGAATCTGCAGAGCTGTCATTACGCTCGGTCACTGAGCTGTTTGCCCGTTTTGCCTGTCATGTATTCCATGGCGGCGATCCATCCGGGCACGGTGCCAGGCTGGGACAGCCCTTTTTTGAGGTTCACGTCTTCAAAAGAGCGTGAAAAAAACGGGTTTTCACAACTTCACAAGAGTGTGGCGAGCAAATGAATAGTTTTGCGTCTGAACATGCACCATTAGCGTCTGAAACAGCCCAACGACACAGGACCGAGTATTCCTCGAACACCGGAGCCTGAAGCCTGTCCGCTACGGATTTGGTTGCACAAACGGATGTCTCGACCATAAGTCGAATTGCCAGTCGCGCGTTGAAATGAGTTCATTGACCTCATAAACCCGGCCGGTAGCGTCCGTCGAAGTTGCGATAAATTGCGAAGATTCGGACATGGCGACACTGCCATGGGTACCTGGGGCATCACTGACACGCCCTGAACGCCTGGCAGCCATGCCGACAATTTGGTGCTGCAGATTTTGGAGACGCGTTAAATGGCGCATAACGAAGCAGTCGACGTAGTACTGGTTGGGGCCGGCATCATGAGTGCCACCCTCGCTGTACTGCTCAAAGAGCTCGACCCTGCGATCAAGCTGGAAGTCGTCGAGCTGATGGATTCCGGTGCCGCGGAGAGTTCCAACCCGTGGAACAACGCCGGTACCGGTCACGCCGGGCTGTGTGAGCTCAATTACACGCCGCAGGCCGCCGACGGCACCGTCGACATCAAGAAAGCCGTGCACATCAACACTCAGTTTGAAGTGTCGAAGCAGTTCTGGTCCTACTTGACCAAAAAAGGCACCTTCGGCTCGTGCAAGACCTTCATCAGCCCGGTGCCGCACCTGAGCTTCGTCCAGGGCGACAGCGGCGTGTCCTTCCTCAAGGAACGCTTCAAGGTGCTGAGCAAGCACCACGCCTTCGCGGACATGGAATACACCGAAGACAAGGCAAAAATGGCCGACTGGATGCCATTGATGATGCCGGGGCGTGACGCTGGCGAAACCCTCGCCGCCACCCGTGTGATCAATGGCACCGACGTCAACTTCGGCGCGCTGACCAACCAGTTGCTCAAGCACCTGACCAGCGCACCCGATGCCCAGGTCAAGTACTGCAAGCGCGTGACCGGCCTGAAGCGCAACAACGGCGGCTGGACCGTCAGCATCAAGGACGTCAACAGCGGTAACACCCGCGAAGTCGACGCCAAATTCGTGTTCCTCGGCGCGGGCGGCGCGGCATTGCCGCTGTTGCAGGCCTCGGGCATCGAAGAAAGCAAAGGCTTCGGCGGCTTCCCGATCAGCGGCCAGTGGCTGCGTTGCGACAACCCGGAAGTGGTCAAGCATCACCAGGCCAAGGTGTACAGCCAGGCTGCCGTGGGTTCGCCACCGATGTCGGTGCCGCACCTGGACACTCGCGTGGTCGATGGCAAGAAGTCCCTGCTGTTCGGACCTTACGCCGGTTTCACCACCAAGTTCCTCAAGCACGGCTCCTTCATGGACCTGCCGATGTCGGTTCGCGCCGGCAACATCGGCCCGATGCTGGCCGTGGCGAAAAACAACATGGACCTGACCAAGTACCTGGTCAGCGAAGTGATGCAGTCGATGGAGCAGCGTCTGGATTCCCTGCGCCGCTTCTACCCTGAAGCGAAAGCCGAAGACTGGCGCCTGGAAGTGGCCGGCCAACGGGTGCAGATCATCAAGAAAGACCCGAAAAAGGGCGGCGTTCTGCAGTTCGGTACCGAACTGGTCGCGGCCAAGGACGGTTCCCTTGCTGCCCTGCTGGGTGCTTCGCCAGGCGCGTCGGTGACTGTTTCGATCATGTTGGAACTGATCGAAAAATGCTTCCCGGCCCAAGCGTCCGGCGAGTGGGCAGCCAAACTGGCGGAAATCTTCCCGGCCCGGGAAAAGGTTCTGGAAACCGATGCTGCGCTGTATCGCAAGATCAACGCGCAGAACAACATCGCGCTGGAACTGGTTGAAGAAAGCAGCGAGACACCAAGCTTCGCTTGATTCGGCCCCATAAAAAAACGCCCCGTCGGGGCGTTTTTTTTTGCCCATCTCCCCCCCTGTAGGAGCCGGCTTGCTGGCGATGGCATCACCTCGGTCTGTCAGGTCCACCGAATTGATGCCATCGCCAGCAAGCCGGCTCCTACAAAAGCGGGTTTAGCCGCGGGCTTTTTCGATCAGTTCCATGTAGTCCGGCGCGTTGCGCTGATCCTTGATCAGGGCAATGAAGTCATTGCCGTGCTCATCCTTGCCATTCACGTCATATCCCGCCTCGACGAAGAACGTCAGAAAACGCTCGAAGTCGTCGATACGCAGGCCACGGTAGGCCTTGATCAGTTTGTGCAGGGACGGCGAAGTGGCGTCGACCGGTTCGAAATCGAGAAACAACTTGATCTGCTCGTCGCCGATCTCGTCACCAATCACTTGTTTCTTATCTTTACGCATTGCCGACTCCAGCTCGCAGACATTTCACGGGGCGGGCAGTTTACCCCTCACTGGCCGCTGGGCTCAACGCGGACGAACGGCCCCGGTGTGCAGATCGGCCCAGACATGACCGTTGGCGTAGCTGAGGAACTGGCAATACACCGTGTCATTGCGCAGCAAGTCGATCACCACGCGGTATTGCGCCATCGGGTAAAACAGCGTCAGGGTTTTGCTCTTGTCGTCGTAGATCGGCTTTTTCAGGCTTTTGCTTTCGCCATCGAAGTTGACCAGCACCTGATTGATGGTCGCGCCCTTGTTCAAGGATTTGCCCTTGAGGCGGATCAGCAGCGGAGACGTTACCGGGATCGGCTGTTGGGTGGACTGCCGTTGGCTGCCGACCACCACCGAATACTCGGTGACCTGCAGCAATTGTTGCTGCTCCGGTTCGGCATCACGCAGCGTCAGGTCGTCAGGCGGCAGAAACTGCCCGTGCATCAGCGCCGGCGCGGCGGCCAGCGGCAGGCTGAGGGTCAGCAACAGGGCGGCGCAGCTGCGGATCAAAAGGCTCATGACGGGCTCCGAAAGGCGGGGCCGGGCACTTTATCATGGGTACACACCGTCCCTGTAGGAGCGTGGCTTGCCCGCGAAGGCGGTGTGTCAGTCGATAACTAAGGGACTGACACACCGCCTTCGCGGGCAAGCCTCGCTCCTACAAGGGCCGGGTATCAATCGAACTGCGCGCGCATCCAGGCCTGATACTCGGCCACGCCCGGCTCGCCTTCACGCGGCGCCCAATCAGCCAGCTCACCTTCACCCACAGGACGATAAGGACCAGCCTTGCACTCGAACATCAGGCTGTCGGCTTCCAGCACCACCAGGCCATGAAACACACCGGTTGGCAGGTCCACGCCGACGCAGTCGCCACCGGCCTGCAGGACTTGCTTGCGCACCACCGCGCCGGACTCGTCGAAGATCAACACGCCAAGCCGTCCCTTGAGGACCAGCAAGGTTTCAGCCTTGTTCTCCCCCAGATGCCGATGAGGCGGGATGTACGTGCCCGGCTGCAAACCCACCGCCATGCGATGGCAAGCGTCTTCCATCTGATGAAAGTTGTGGTGCTGGCGTCCACGCGGATTGGCTGCTGCTTTATCGGCCAACTCAGTGAACAGGGCTTGATCAAGAAAGCTCGGCGCGGCCATGTGCTTACATCCCTTTAACGGCAAAAATCCCGTTGGCGTTACGCCAGTAGCCTTTGTAGTCCATGCCGTAACCGAAGATGTAGCGGTCGATGCACGGCAAACCGACGAAATCGGCTTTCAGGTCCGGACGAGCCTTGCGGTCGTGGTCCTTGTCGATCAGCACGGCGGTGTGCACTTTGCGCGCGCCGGCGTGTTTGCAGAAGTCGATGATCGCGCCCAGGGTGTGACCTTCGTCGAGGATGTCGTCGATGATCAGCACGTCACGGTCGATAAACGACACTTCAGGCTTGGCTTTCCAGAACAGGTCGCCGCCGCTGGTTTCGTTGCGATAACGGGTGGCGTGCAGGTAGGACGCTTCCAGCGGGAATTGCAGATGGGTGAGCAGCTTGCCGGCGAAGATCAGGCCGCCGTTCATCACGCAGAACACCACCGGGTTAGTGTCAGCCATTTGTTCGTTGATATGTGCACCAACGCGGGCGATGGCCGCCTCGACTTCAGCTTCGGTGTACAGGCAGTCAGCCTCTCGCATGATTTGACGGATATGCTCGAGATCAGCGGACATGGCGCTCTCCAAGGGGTGGCATTCAGGAAAAGCGGGCAAAGGTACGCATCCCGCACGGCCAGATCAAGCGTTTGTGGACTAACGTACTCTATTGTCTATAGGACAACACCCTCGGATAGATTAATCTAGGCCGGTTTTTTTGCCCGCCGCCGGAGCCTTTCCCATGCCCATCCTCGAGATCCGCCATCCGCTGATCCGTCACAAACTCGGCCTGATGCGCCGCGCAGACATCAGCACCAAGAATTTCCGCGAGCTCGCTCAGGAAGTCGGTGCCCTTTTGACCTATGAAGCCACCAAAGACCTGCCGCTGGAATCCTACGACATCGAAGGTTGGTGCGGCACCGTGTCGGTCGAGAAAATCGCCGGCAAGAAAATTACCGTAGTGCCAATCCTGCGCGCCGGCATCGGCATGCTCGAAGGCGTGCTGAGCCTGATCCCGGGCGCCAAAGTCAGCGCCGTGGGCGTGGCCCGCAACGAACAGACGCTGCAAGCCCACACGTATCTGGAAAAACTGGTTCCGGAAATCAACGAACGCCTGGCAATGATCATCGACCCGATGCTCGCCACCGGCAGTTCCATGGTTGCCACCATCGACCTGTTGAAAAAAGCCGGTTGCCGCGACATCCGCGCCATGGTGCTGGTCGCCGCGCCGGAAGGCATCGCCGCTGTGGAGAAGGCTCACCCGGACGTGACCATCTACACCGCATCCATTGACGAGAAACTCAACGAACACGGTTACATCATCCCGGGCCTGGGCGATGCCGGCGACAAGATCTTCGGCACCAAGCAGAAGGACGCTTGAGCATGCAGCAAGAGTTCAACGATCCGCTCTGGCGCACGGTGCTGTCGGGTGCACAGATGCTGTTCGTGGCCTTTGGCGCGCTGGTATTGATGCCGCTGATTACCGGCCTCGACCCGAACGTGGCGCTGTTCACCGCCGGTTTGGGGACGATTCTGTTCCAGATCGTCACCGGGCGTCAGGTGCCGGTGTTCCTGGCGTCGAGCTTCGCCTTCATCACCCCGATCATTCTCGCCAAAGGCCAGTTCGGCCTCGCAGCGACCATGGGCGGCGTGATGGCGGCGGGTTTTGTCTACACCTTCCTCGGCCTCGCCGTGAAGATCAAAGGCACCGGTTTCATCGACCGTTTGCTGCCACCGGTGGTGATTGGTCCGGTAATCATTTCCATCGGCCTGGCCATGGCGCCAATCGCCGCCAACATGGCGATGGGCAAGGCTGGCGATGGCTCCGAGCTGATTCATTACCAGACAGCCATGCTGATCTCGATGCCCGCGCTGCTGACCACGCTGATCGTTGCGGTGTTCGGCAAAGGCATTTTCCGCCTGGTACCGATCATCTCCGGCGTGCTGGTCGGTTTTGCGATGGCGTTCTATTTCGGCGTGGTTGATACCGCGAAGATTGCCGCTGCACCGTGGTTCGCGATCCCGAACTTCACTGCGCCGGAATTCAACTGGCAAGCGATTCTGTTCATCGTTCCGGTGGCATTGGCCCCGGCCATCGAGCACATCGGTGGCGTGATCGCCGTGGGCAGCGTGACCGGCCGCGACTACCTGAAGAAGCCAGGCCTGCATCGCACGCTGCTTGGCGATGGCATCGCCACCACCGCTGCCGGCCTGTTTGGCGGCCCGCCCAACACCACGTACGCCGAAGTGACCGGCGCGGTGATGCTGACCAAGAACTACAACCCGAAAATCATGACCTGGGCGGCGATCTTCGCCATCAGCCTGGCGTTCATCGGCAAGTTCGGCGCGTTGCTACAAAGCATTCCAGTGCCGGTAATGGGCGGGATTCTGTGCCTGTTGTTCGGTTCGATTGCAGCGGTGGGGATGAACACGCTGATTCGCCACAAGATCGACCTGGGCGAGGCGCGCAACCTGGTGATCGTGTCGGTCACGCTGGTGTTCGGGATTGGCGGCGTGCTGGTGGGCACCGGCACCGGCCCGGACGACTTCGGCCTCAAAGGCATCGCGCTGTGCGCGGTGGTGGCGATTGCGCTGAACCTGTTGCTGCCGGGGAATGACAGCTGGAAGCACAAGAAGGCGGATGAGCCTTTGTTGTAAACCGTAGATTTTTGTCGCGGTTCAGGACGCTATCGCCGGCAAGCCGCCTCCTACAGGTTTTGTGTTGTTCACGCGACCTGTGTAGGAGCCGGCTTGCCGGCGATGCTTTTTAAAGCGCCAACGGCGCTCGCTCGCACAATGCGTTCAACGCCTTCGCCCACTGCGGATCATCGTTGAGGCACGGCACCAGCACCAACTCCTCCCCCCCCGCTTCGCGGAACTGTTCTTTCCCGCGATCACCGATTTCTTCCAGCGTCTCGATGCAATCGGCAACGAACGCCGGGCACATCACCAGCACCTTCCTCACGCCCATTCCCGCCAACTCATCAAGGCGCGCTTCGGTGTAGGGTTCGATCCATTTCGCCCGACCCAGCCGCGACTGAAACGACACCGACCATTTGCCGTCCGGCAGGCCCATGCGTTTGGCGAATTCCGCTGCGGTGCGCAGGCACTGGCCGCGATAACAGGTCGCGACGACTTCCGGTGGCGCACCGGCGCAGCAATCGCCGCCACCTTCAAAACTGTGCCCCGGGTTGAGCTTCTTCAGATGCCGCTCCGGCAAGCCATGGAAGCTCAGCAACAGATGATCGAAATCCTGTTCCAGATGCGGCTTGGCGCTGGCCACCAGGGCATCGATGTATTCCGGCTGATCGTAGAACGGCTCGAGTATCGAGAACTGCACGTCGAGTTTGTGCTCGCTCACCACCCGCTTGGCTTCCTCGATCACCGTGGTCACGGTGCTGTCGGCAAACTGGGGATAAAGCGGCGCGAGGGTAATGCGCTTGTGGCCCTGGGCGACGAGTTGCAGCAGTTTCGACTCAATCGACGGCTCGCCATAACGCATCGCCAGCTCCACCGGCCCGTGCGTCCACTGTGTGGTCATGGCCTGCTGCAAGCGGCGGCTGAGCACCACCAGTGGCGAGCCCTCCTCCCACCAGATCGAGGCGTAGGCGTGGGCCGACTGCTCCGGGCGTCTGATCAGAATCAGCGAGACCAGCAAACGGCGCACCGGCCATGGCAGGTCGATCACATACGGGTCCATCAGAAATTGATTGAGGTAGCTGCGCACATCCGCCACCGAGGTGGAGGCAGGTGAACCCAGGTTGACCAGAAGCAACGCGTGATCGGTCATGCAACGTCCTATTTCAGAGGCGGCTGGACAAGTCGTCCAGAGCCGCACGCAGGTCAGTGAACTGGAAGGTGAAGCCCGCTTCCAGCAAGCGCGCCGGGACAGCCTTCTGGCCACCCAGCAACAGCAATGACAACTCGCCCAGGCCCACCTTCAAAGCCAGGGCCGGCATGGGCATGAACGCCGGGCGATGCAGCACGCTGCCCAGCGTCTTGGCAAATTCACGATTGCGCACCGGTTTGGGCGCGCAGGCATTATAAGGACCGCTGGCGTTTTTCTGATGCAGAAGAAAATCAATCAGAGCGATTTGATCCTTGATATGAATCCACGGCATCCACTGCCGACCAGTGCCCAAAGGCCCGCCCAGCCCCAGTTTGAACGGCAGCAACAGCCGCGACAAAAAGCCGCCCTCGGCCGACAGCACCAAGCCGGTGCGAACGAAGATCACACGAACACCCAAGGCTTCGGCACGCTGGGCGGTTTCTTCCCAGGCAATGCACAACTGACTGGCAAAATCATCGATCACCGGAGGGGAATGTTCAGTCAACTCCCGCTCACCACCGTCGCCATACCAGCCAATGGCAGAGCCCGAAATCAACACCTGCGGTTTCTGTTCACGGCTTTCGAGCCACGCCAGCAAGGTTTCCGTCAGCGTGATACGGCTGCTCCACAGCAAGGCTTTACGTCGGTGAGTCCAGAGCCGATCGGCAATTGGCGCACCCGCGAGGTTGATAATCGCATCCACAGGTTCCTGACCGAGGTCTTCGAGTCGGGCCACCGCGCGCACCTGGGCGCCACAGACTTTCGCGACTTTGGCCGGCGTCCGGCTCCAGACGCTCAGACGATGTCCCTGACTCAACCAGTGGCGGCAGAGCTGACGTCCTATCAAACCAGTACCGCCGGTCAGCAATATGTGCATGACTTCTTCCTCGCGTGGCGTTTTACCCTGATCACTAGTCTATTTTTATAAGCAGGGATCTTTGATATCGGGCAGGGTCTGTGTTTAACAATAGGCCAAGCTGTCAGAACGAGAACGCTAAAAGTTATACCGAAAAACAATATTGTACAGGTTTCAACCACGGCGTAGTCTGTACAGAAAGGTAAACGAGGCCCCTATGACTGTACCTATCGCAATCATCGGCACCGGCATTGCCGGACTCTCAGCCGCCCAGGCCCTCACGGACGCAGGGCATGTCGTTCAACTTTTCGATAAAAGCCGCGGCAGTGGCGGACGCATGTCGAGCAAGCGCAGCGATGCGGGTGCGCTGGACATGGGCGCGCAATATTTCACTGCGCGTGATCGCCGCTTTGTCACTGAAGTCCAGCGCTGGCAAGCCAAAGGCTGGGTCGCCGAATGGGCGCCGCAGCTTTATACCTACCACGGCGGCCAGCTCAACCTGTCGCCGGACGAGCAGACGCGCTGGGTCGGCACGCCACGCATGAGCGCCATCACCCGTGGCCTGATTGGCGATCTGGAAGTGCATTTTGCCTGCCGCATTACCGAGGTCTATCGCGGTGAAGAACACTGGCATCTGCAGGATGCCGAAGGTTTCACTCATGGCCCGTTCGGCCATGTGGTGATCGCCACACCGGCACCTCAAGCGACTGCTTTGCTGGCCTCCGCACCGAAACTCGCCGGTGCTGCCGCAGGGGTAAAAATGGACCCGACCTGGGCCGTCGCCCTGGCCTTCGAAACGCCACTGGACACGCCCATGGAAGGCTGCTTCGTGCAGGACAGCCCGCTCGACTGGCTGGCACGCAACCGCAGCAAACCGGGACGCGACAACACGCTGGACACTTGGGTGCTGCACGCGACCAGCGCCTGGAGCCGACAACATATCGACCTGTCCAAGGAAGCCGTGATCGAACAATTGCACGGCGCATTTGCTGAACTGTTACACGATTCAATGCCGGCTCCGACCTTCAGCCTCGCCCATCGCTGGCTCTACGCGCGCCCTGCCAGCAGTCATGAATGGGGTGTACTGGCTGACGCCGACCTGGGCCTGTATGTGTGCGGCGACTGGTGCCTGTCGGGCCGGGTCGAAGGTGCCTGGCTCAGTGGACAGGAAGCTGCCCGTCGCCTGCATGCGCACTTGCAGTGAACCGCATTAACCCGAGCAAATTGCTGCTGTCGAAGTGGACAGCAGCCCACCCGCAAAACCGCGAAAAACATTTTCTGGTCATCGAGTTGTTCCGCGACGAGGAAGGCACGGTGCTGGACGTCGAATTGCAGGCAGTGCTGACCAAGCGCAATCAACGCCTGAGCTGGCAAACCCTGAAAAACAGCAACGCCTGGTTACTGGGCTGGAACTAGCTCCCTGTAGGAGCCAGCTTGCTGGCGATCCAAACGCCGCGATCATTCAGGAACACCGCGTCATCGTTCATCGCCGGCAAGCCAGCTCCTACAGCACGCCAAATACTTATACAAACAATTTGACTTGTACACCTTTGAATCTATGATGAAACACATGTTGTACAGAAATTAAATCCTGTACAGGTTTGGATTCGAGGTGCTCCGATGCCCCACGCCAGCGCGAAACCGAAAATCGCCATCAGCGCCTGCCTGATGGGCGCCGAGGTGCGTTTCAATGGCGGGCACAAAGAATCGCGGCTGTGCAGCCGCACCCTCACCGAGTATTTCGATTTCGTCCCGGTGTGCCCGGAAGTCGCCATCGGCCTGGGCATTCCTCGCCAGCCCATTCGACTGGTCGGTGACGCTGAACGCCCCGAAGCCATCGGCACTGTTCACCCCGAACTGAATGTCACCCGGCCGCTGGCCGATTACGCCCGGAAGATGGCCGCCGAGCTGAACGATGTCTGCGGCTACATCTTCATGCAGAAATCGCCGTCGTGCGGACTGGATCGGGTCAAGGTCTACCACGCCAACGGTGCACCGGTAGACGGCGGTGGCCGTGGCATCTATGCCCAGGCTTTCTGTGCGCTGCACCCGGACCTGCCGGTGGAAGAAGACGGCCGGCTCAACGACCCGGTGCTGCGGGAAAACTTTCTCACCCGTGTGTTCGCCTACAGCGCCTGGCAACAGTTGCTGCAAGCAGGCCTGACTCGCCGCGGATTGACGGAATTTCACTCGCGCTACAAATACCTGCTGATGGCCCACAACCCGGTGCAGTACAAAACCCTGGGCAATCTGCTGGGCAACATGGGCCGGATCGACCCGAAAGAACTCGGCCCACGTTATTTCAGCGAACTGATGGCGGCCTTGAAAAAGTGCGCCACGCGCCGCACCCACACCAACGTTCTGCAACACATCAGCGGTTACCTCAAGCAGGTCATCAGCACTGAAGACAAACAGGAAGTGCAACACGTCATCGGCCAGTACCGCCACGGCATCGTGCCGCTGGTGGTGCCGCTGACGCTGCTCAAACATCACTTTCGCCAACACCCGGATCCGTACATTGCGCAACAGGTTTACCTGCAACCGCACCCGGAAAACCTCAGCCTGCGAAACGCGATCTGATGAAAATCCCACTCGACACCAGTGCCCGCGAAGACCTCGGCGCCGACTTCAAGAAAGCCCTCGATGAAGGCTGGCTGCCGATTCGTGAAGTGGCCCGGCAGACCGGCGTCAACGCCGTCACCTTGCGCGCCTGGGAACGGCGTTACGGTTTGATCGTGCCGCAACGCACGCCCAAAGGGCATCGGCTGTTCAGCGCCGAACACGTACAACGCATCCTGACAATCCTCACCTGGCTCAATCGCGGCGTGGCCGTCAGCCAGGTCAAGCAACTGCTCGACACCCCGCAAGCCTTTGGCGAATCGGTCGAAAACGATTGGAAGGTGCTGTGCAACACGCTGCTGCAAGCAGTCACTCGGCTCAACGAACGCACCCTCGATGACACCGTCAACCAGGCGATTGCGTTGTACCCGCCGCGGACTTTGTGCGAACAACTGTTGATGCCGTTGCTGGCCGAACTTGAACAACGCTGGCAAGGCCAGTTTGGCGCGCAGATGGAGCGAGTGTTTTTTCACTCCTGGTTACGCAGCAAATTCGGCGCGCGCATCTACCATAACAACCGTCAACTGCGCACCGCACCGCTGCTGTTGATCAATCACTCCGACCTGCCGCTGGAACCGCATCTGTGGCTCACCGCGTGGTTGATCAGCAGCGCCGATTGCCCGGTGGAAGTGTTCGACTGGCCGTTGCCGGCGGGTGAGCTCGCGCTGGCGGTCGATCACCTGCAAGCCCGCGGCGTACTGCTGTATTCCAGCAAAGCCATGAACCTTGCGCAGCTGCCGAAACTTTTCAACGGTGTCAGTTGCCCAAAAATGATTGCCGGACCAACGGTATGCATCCACCACGCCGAGTTGTCCGTAAAAACCACAGAGATTGCTGAATTGTTCCTGGCCGAAGATCCGTTATCGGCGCATCAGGACCTGGTACAGCGCGGGCTTATTTAAATGAATCGTACGGACACCACCATGCAATTGATCTGGCTGCGCAGCGACTTGCGTCTACATGACAACACCGCCCTCTCGGCCGCCGCCTCCCGGGGGCCGAGCGTGGCGGTGTACCTGTTGAGCCCGGAACAATGGCGCGAGCATGACGACGCGCCGTGCAAAGTGGATTTCTGGCTGCGCAACCTCCGTGAACTGAGCCGTGCACTTGGCGAGTTGAACATCCCGTTGCTGATTCGCACGGCCTCTCGCTGGGATGAAGCGCCGAAGGTTCTGCTCGACCTGTGCCAGCAATTGAAGATCGACGCGGTGCACGTCAACGAGGAATACGGCATTCACGAAAGCCGTCGTGATGCAGCGGTGGCCGAAGCACTGAAAACCATAGGCGTCGACTTTTATAGCTACCTCGATCAGTTGCTGTTCAGCCCCGGCACCGTGCTGACCAAGACCGGCACCTATTTCCAGGTCTTCAGTCAGTTCCGCAAAGTCTGCTACGACCGTCTGCACCGTTCATTGCCGAGTCTCGTCAGGGCGCCAGCGCTGCAATCGAAGCTGAACATCGACAGCGATGAAATCCCTTCAAGCGTTGCAGGCTTCGACACGCCCAGCGACACCTTGCGCGCGCTCTGGCCCGCCGGTGAAGCCGAAGCCCGACGCCGTCTGGACACCTTCGCCGATGCGCAGATCGACTACTACAAAAGTGAGCGTGACTTCCCGGCCAAACCCGGCACCAGTCAGCTCTCGGCTTACCTGGCGGCCGGCGTCATTTCCCCGCGCCAGTGCTTGCATGCCGCCCTGCAAAGCAATCAGGGCGAGTTCGAAAGCGGCAAAGTCGGCGCCGTCACCTGGATCAACGAATTGCTGTGGCGCGAGTTCTACAAACACATTCTGGTGGGCTACCCGCGCGTCTCCCGTCACCGCGCCTTCCGCCCGGAAACCGAAGCCCTGGCCTGGCGCGATGCCCCCGACGAATTGGCAGCCTGGCAAGAGGCGCGCACCGGTCTGCCGATCATCGACGCGGCGATGCGCCAACTGCTTGAAACCGGCTGGATGCACAACCGTTTGCGCATGGTGGTGGCGATGTTCCTCACCAAAAACCTGCTGATCGACTGGCGTGAAGGCGAACGTTTTTTCATGCGGCACCTGATCGATGGCGATCTCGCGGCGAATAACGGTGGCTGGCAATGGAGCTCATCCACCGGCACCGATTCGGCGCCCTATTTCCGGATTTTCAACCCGCTCAGCCAATCGGAAAAATTCGACAGCGAAGGCCTGTTCATCAAGCACTGGTTGCCGGAGCTGGCCGGGCTGAACAAGAAAGACGTGCACAACCCGGCGAACCTCGGCGGGTTGTTTGGCGTGGCAGGTTATCCGTCGCCGATCGTCAATCTAAGTACATCCCGTACACGCGCGCTGACGGCGTTCAAAAACCTGCCGTCGCGACAGAACGCGGGAGGCGGTTATGAGTGATTTCCTGCGCCGCTTCGCCTGGCAGTTTGCCGAGCTGAACAAAGACAACCTGCAGCGCCTGAATGAGCTGTACGCCGACGACGTGCACTTCACCGATCCGCTGCACGAAGTACAGGGCCTCGCGCATTTGCGCAGTTATTTCAGCGAGCTCTACGCCAATGTCAGCGAACTGCGCTTTGATTTTCACGGCTTCGACCAGATCGGCGAAGGCGAAGGTTATCTGCGCTGGGTCATGAGCTACCGCCATCCGCACCTGGCCGGCGGGCGCTTGATTCGGGTGGAGGGCTGCTCGCACCTGCTCTGGCGTGACAAGGTTTATCGCCACCGGGATTACTTCGATGCCGGGGCGCTGCTTTACGAACATGTACCCGTATTGGGCCGGGCTATCGCCTGGTTGAAAAGGAGAATGGGATGAGCCTTACACCTCCACGACGATATTGGCTGACTGGCGCCAGCAGTGGCATTGGCGCCGCGCTGGCCGAGGAGATTCTGAAAACCGGCGCCCATCTGGCGGTCAGTTCACGTTCGCTGGCGCCGATGAAAGTCTTGTCGCAACGCTATCCCGGGCAAGTGCTGGTGGTGGCGGGTGACCTGACCAACAGCCAGACCGTACGCGAAATCGGCGAGCAGATCGCGCAAGACTGGGGCTCGCTGGATACGGTGATTCTCAATGCCGGCACCTGCGAATACGTCGACGTTCAGCAGTTCGATTCGTCGCTCGTCGAGCACGTGGTGCGCACCAATCTGCTGGCCAGCAGTTACTGCATCGAAGCCGCCCTGCCGCTGTTGCGCAAAGGCCTTGCGCCGCATCTGGTGGGCGTCGCCAGTTCGGTGACTTACCTGCCGCTGCCACGGGCGGAGGCGTATGGCGCGTCGAAGGCCGGGCTGCGTTATCTGTTCGAATCGTTGCGTATTGACCTGGCGCCCGAAGGCATCGAAGTCACCGTAGTCAGCCCGGGGTTCGTCGAGACTCCGCTGACGGCGAAGAACGATTTCCCGATGCCGCTCAGTTGGCCGGTGGGCAAAGCGGCGCGGCACATCTTCGAAAAACTGAAGCATCGGCCACTGGAGATCGCGTTCCCGGCGCTGTTCATGGCGGCGCTCTGGCCGCTGTCGAAAACGCCCAACCGGGTGAAGCTCGCCATCGGCAAACGCATGGTCCGCAGCAGTCCGCCGATCAAGGACGTGCCGTGAACATCGCCATCATCGGCAGCGGCATCTCGGGGCTGACCAGTGCTTACCTGCTGAATCGCCGCCACGAGATCACCCTGTTCGAGGCTGGCGACCGGGTCGGCGGCCATACCCACACCGTGGACGTGAAGGTCGATGGCGAGCGTCATGCCGTGGACACCGGCTTCATCGTGTTCAACGACTGGACCTACCCGAACTTCATTCGCTTGCTGGGTCAGATCGGCGTGGGTTTCAAAGCGACCGAGATGAGTTTTTCGGTCACCGATCCGGACAGCGGCCTGGAGTACAACGGCAACAACCTCAACAGCCTGTTCGCCCAGCGCCGCAACCTGCTGTCACCGGGGTTCTGGGGCATGCTGCGCGACATTGTGCGCTTCAACAAGCGCGCCCGGCTCGACCTGTCCGAGGGCCGGATCGCGGCGCACACCACGCTCGACGAATACCTCAAGGCCGGCGGTTACGGCGAGCGGTTCATCCTGCATTACATCGTGCCGATGGGCGCGGCGATCTGGTCGATGCCGATGGCCGACATGCTGAATTTTCCGCTGCAATTCTTTGTGCGGTTTTTCAAGAATCACGGTTTGCTGTCGGTCAACAATCGCCCGCAATGGCGTGTGATCGAGGGCGGCTCGAGTGCTTACATCGCACCCTTGACCGCAACCTTTAACCGGAAAATCCGCCTCAACTGCCCCGTGATGCAGGTCGAGCGCGATGCCGATGGCGTCGTGATCCACAGCAGCGCCGGCAGCGAACGCTTCGACAAAGTGGTGTTCGCCTGCCACAGCGATCAGGCGCTGAAACTGCTGGCCAAACCGAGCGATGCCGAACAGTCGATCCTCGGCGCCCTGCCCTACGCCGACAACGAAGTGGTGCTGCACACCGACACGCGCCTGCTGCCTTCGCGCACACTCGCCCGGGCCAGCTGGAATTACCGCCTCGGTGGCGCCGGCCATACGCTGGCGGCGGTCACCTACGACATGAACATCCTGCAAGGCATCCAGAGCGACACCACGTTTTGCGTCAGCCTCAACCAGAGCGCCGGCATCAGCCCGGCCATGGTGCTCGGCCGATTCACCTACGCCCATCCTCAATACAGCCTGGCGGCGGTGGCAGCGCAGGAGCGCTGGGAAGAATTGAATGGCGCGCAACACAGCTTTTATTGCGGCGCCTACTGGGCCAACGGTTTCCATGAAGATGGCGTGGTCAGCGCGTTGCGCGTGGCCCGCTCGTTCGGGGAAGTGCTGTGAACAGCGCGTTCTACAGCGGCTGGATCGCCCATCGGCGGTTTGCCCCAAGGCGCCATGAATTCCGTTACCGGATCGGCCTGCTGTACCTCGATCTCGATGAACAGGACGCCGTACTCGGGTTATCGCCGCTGTCGGGCAACCGCCGCTTCTCGCCGTTTTCGTTTCGCGAAAGCGACTACCTCAAAGCCTTCACCGGCAACGGCATGCGCCTGATCGATGCGGTGCGCGAACAGGTCCGCCAGGCCATTGGTCATGCGCCACAAGGTTCAGTCTGCCTGCTGACCCAGCCTCGCAGTTGGGGCCTGGCGTTCAACCCGGTGAGCTTTTTTTATTGTTACGAAGCCGACGGCCAACTGGCGGCAATCGTTGCCGAAGTCACCAATACCCCGTGGCGCGAGCGTTATCACTACGTGTTGCCGGCCAGGACGCCGGATGACCTGCGCGATTTCCATCAGCATTTCGCCGTGGCCAAGGCCTTTCATGTGTCGCCGTTTCTGCCACGCGATCTCGAACACCGCATGAGCTTCAGCCCGGTCGCGAAAAAACTCGGCGTGCACATGGCCGACTGGCAGGGCGAACTGAAGCTGTTCGACGCCACGCTCAACCTGAAACGCGAAGCCCTGAGTCGCGCCAGCCTGCACCGGTACCTGCGGCGCTTTCCGTGGATGACCGCAAAAACCTGCCTGGCGATTTATTGGCAAGCCCTGCGCCTGCTGTTCAAACGCGTGCCGATATTTGCTCATCAAGCTGCCGACGGCAGCTTTCAAACCGCCACCGTTCCGCCCAAGGATCGCCGCCATGAAATCCTCTAGCGTCTCGGCCAAAGCCACTCTACTCAGCACTAACGGCTTGACCGGGACGTTGCTGCGTCGCGGTGTGCTGCGGCAACTGGCGCACCTCAAGCACGGGCAACTGGTGGTGATCGAGGATGGCGAGCGGCAGGTCTTCGGCACCGCTGGCAGTCATTTGCAGGGGGAAATCCACATCCTCGACGCAGCGGCGTGGGGGTTGGTGGCGAGTAACGGTTCGATCGGCGCGGGCGAGGCATTTATCCACGGTTACTGGAGCTCGCCGGACCTGACGGCGGTGGTTCGCGTGTTCGTCAGTAACCTTGAAGTACTTGATTCGCTGGAAGGTGGCCTGGCGAAACTCGGCCGGCCCTTCGTTCAAGGCCTGCACTGGCTCAATCGCAATACACGCAAGGGTTCGCAGAAAAACATCGCCGCTCACTACGACCTGGGCAACGACCTGTTCGAACAGTTTCTCGACCCGACCATGATGTATTCGGCCGCACAGTTTCTAAGTCCCGAGGACAGTCTGGAACAGGCGCAGCTGAACAAACTGGAGCGGATCTGCCAGAAACTCGACCTCAAACCCAGCGATCATCTGCTGGAAATCGGCACCGGCTGGGGCAGCATGGCGCTGTACGCGGCGCAGAATTATGGCTGCAAAGTCACCACCACCACGCTGTCCAGGGAGCAGTACGCGTTTACCGCGCAACGGATCGAAACCCTCGGGTTGCAAGATCAGGTCACGTTGTTGCTCAAGGATTACCGCGACCTCACCGGGCAGTACGACAAACTGGTGTCGATCGAGATGATCGAAGCCGTGGGCCATCGCTTTCTGCCGACCTACTTCAAGCAGTGTGCGCACTTGCTCAAGAGCAATGGTTTGATGCTGTTGCAGGCAATCACCATCCGCGAACAGCGCTACGAGCAGGCCAAGGGCAGTGTCGACTTCATTCAGCGCTACATCTTCCCCGGCGGCGCCCTGCCCTGCGTGCAGAAAATGCTCGAGATCGTCAGCCGCGACACCGACATGAACTTGCTGCACATGGAGGATTTCGGCCTGCACTACGCGCGAACCTTGCGCCTGTGGCATGAGAATTTTCGCCGCGCCCAAGGCCGCTTGAGCGAATTGGGCTACGACGATTATTTCCTGCGGCTGTGGGAGTTTTACCTGTGCTACTGCGAAGGTGGTTTCCTGGAGCGCACCATCGGCACCGCGCAGTTGCTGCTGGCCAAACCTTCGGCGATCACCGCGCCGCTGCTCGGCCGTTTCGATGCTTGAACGCCTGGCCAACGCTGTGCTGTTCCAGCTTGGCTGGCTTGCCTGCGTGATCGGCGGCAACAGTCTGTGGTTATTGGTGGCGTTGGGCGCTTTGGTGATTCATCTGCTGTGGATAAGTCGTTGGGCGGACGAAGGCCGGCTGATTCTCAGCGTTGTGCTGCTGGGCACGACCGTCGACAGTTCATTGCGCTGGCTGGGGGTGTTCGAGTTCAACGATGTCGCGCCGCTGATTCCGCTATGGCTGATGCTGTTGTGGGCGTTGCTGGCCACGACGTTGCGCCATTGCCTGCAATGGAGCGCAACGCCCTGGTGGCTGGGCAGCTTGCTGGGCGCCGTGGGTGGGCCGTTGTCGTATTACGCGGGAGGACAACTGGCCGGGGTGCAATTCCCTTACGGCCAATTACCGACGCTGATCGGCATCGGATTACTCTGGGCGCTGCTGTTTCCCACGCTGCATTTCATGGCCCGGCGCCTGGCGTCGTCCGACACCCACGACTGAGCGTCCGTCCGGCCTTTCACACAGCACCGACCGACTGACTTACACTGCGTGCCATGAAAACCATTCCCCACACGCAAATCACCGAGCCTGCGGTCACGTGCTCGACCTGCGCGGCCTGCTGCTGCCAGCTCGAAGTGATGCTGATCACCGACACGGGCGTGCCCGAACGTTTTATCGATACCGATGATTGGGGTGGGGAAGTCATGCTGCGCCTGGACGACGGCTGGTGCGCCGCGCTGGATCGCAACACGATGATGTGCACGATCTACGAAAAACGCCCGCTGATCTGCCGGGAGTTCGAGATGGGCGCACCGGAGTGCATCGAAGAGCGCCAGGGGATTAGCACGGCGTATCGGTGAGTCATTGAGGACGCCTTCGCGGGCAAGCCTCGCTCCTACAGGTTTTGAGTCGTTCCACGATGATGGGATCGACTCAAAACCTGTAGGAGCGAGGCTTGCCCGCGAAGCTTTTGACCTTACAACGGCATCGTGTAGTGCAGCGCGTAACTTTCTGCACCATCGTTCGGGCTGCTGAGCGCCGCATTGGAATAGTGCGTCGCACGAATCCCGACTTCATGCCCGCCCGCAAAACGCAGACCAAACCCGAAACGGTCTTCGAACTGAAAGGCAGTGCCCAGTTTGTTGTCTTCAAGTTCGGTGTGGGAGAACAACGCCACGCCAACCCCGAGTTCTACATAGGGCTTGACGTTCTGACCGGCAAACTCATAAACAAACACCGGCGAGAAAGACAGGCTGTGGTTGCTGGAAGTCTTGTCGCCTTCCCAATAGGTGTAGGCACCACTCCAGTAACCGGTCAAACGACCGACGTCACTTTGCAACCAGCTCTTGTCCCAATCGAATTGCATGCCCAATCGATAGGTCATGGTCGAATCGCTGGTCTGGCCGACCCCGAACTCCACGCCTGCCGCCTGTGCGGTAAAACTTTGCCCCATCAATGCAGCCGCAATCGCGGCCAAGCAGAATAGTCGCTTCATAGAAACATCCTTTTCCGTACGATTTCGTATGGTTTTTTTTTGCTTACCGCAATAGAAGTCGACGCTTAATCAGAAGTTCACCCCAATTACCCGTTTCCCCAAACTACCTATTGAAGCTTTGCACAACGCCAGCGGTATTCCACAGTATCGGCAAGATATTTCTGAAATGTTCCGGATCGGCACTCGTCCAGAATTGCGCTGCGCGAGCTGGACCTTCAGCCAGCAATTCACGCTCGGCCAACAGCCGCTGAAGTTGTCGCGCGACGGCGGCGCCGGTATCGATCAGGCTGATGTCCTCGGGGATCATCTGCTTAAGCAACGGCTTTAGGAAGGGGTAATGCGTGCAGCCGAGAATTATCGTGTCGCAGCCTGCGGCGAGCAGCGGCCCGACATAGCGGGCCAGCAACTCACGCAAAGCGGGACTGTGCAGATCGCCGTTTTCAATCAGCTCCACAAGCCCTGGGCACGGCTGAGTGATCACCTGCACATCGGTGGCGAAACGGTCGAGCAGCGCAGCGAACTTGGCGCTCTGCAAGGTGCCGGTGGTGGCGAGGACACCGACCACGCCGCTGCGGGTCGCGGCGGCGGCCGGTTTGACCGCAGGCTCCATGCCGACGATGGGCCACTCGGGGAAGTCGCGCCGCAAATCGGCAACACCGGCCACTGTCGCCGTGTTGCAGGCCAGCACCAGGGCCTTGGCGCCTTGCTGCTGAAAAAATTCGGCCATCACGCTGCAACGATGGCGAATGAATTCCGGGGTTTTCTCGCCGTAGGGAATATTGCCGCAATCGGCGACGTACAGCAGAGACTCGTTGGGCAGCAAACGCTGGACCTCGGCCAGCACCGACAGCCCACCGACCCCGGAGTCGAACACGCCAATGGGCGCTTCACGCATGTTTCGGCCCACAGACGCTGCAGCCCGGATCACGCTTGACGCGCAATTCACGGAAGCGCGAACCCAGGGCATCGATCAACAACAGGCGCCCTACCAGCGGTTCGCCGAAACCGGCCAACAGTTTCATGGCTTCCAGCGCCTGAAGGCTGCCGACCAGTCCCACCAAAGGACCGACGACGCCCGCTTCACTGCACGTCAATTCAGCTTCGCTGCCGTGCCCGTATAGACAGTGGTAGCACGGACTGTCCGGACGGCGCGGATCGAACACCGACAATTGCCCTTCAAGACGAATCGCTGCGCCGCTGACCAACGGCTTGCCAGCCGCCACGCACGCAGCGTTGACCGCTTCGCGGGTGGAAAAATTGTCGGAACAGTCGAGGACCAGGTCCACTGTGGCCACCACAGCGGCCAGGGAATCTTCGTCCAGCGCGGCACGATGGGCGACCAGCTTGATCTCGGGGTTGATCGCGCTCAGGCGGCGGATCGCCGAATCAACCTTGGTCTGGCCGACGCTGTCGGTGTCGTGAATGATCTGGCGTTGCAGGTTGGTCAGGTCGACGGTGTCGAAGTCCGCCAGATGCAGCTCACCGACGCCCGCGGCGGCGAGGTACAACGCAACCGGCGAACCGAGCCCGCCGAGACCGATGATCAACACGCGGCTTTCTTTCAATCGCAACTGGCCGTCGATGTCGACGTGCTGCAACAGAATCTGCCGACTGTAGCGCAACAATTCCTGATCATTCAGCACGGCAGGCGCCCCAGGCTGATCCGTTGGTGACCGCCCAGATCGGTGCGGCTGTGGACTTCTTCAAAGCCGCGGGTCTGCAACAAATCGCGCACGGCTTCGGCTTGATCATAACCGTGTTCGAGCATCAGCCAGCCGCCCGCTTCCAGATAATCCGGGGCCTGGGCGACGATCAAACGCAAATCGTCGAGCCCGTCGACTCCAGCTACCAAGGCACTGGCCGGTTCGAAGCGCACATCGCCTTCCACCAGATGCGGATCGGCGGATGCAATGTACGGCGGGTTGCTGATGATCAGTTGAAAACGCTGACCTTCCAGGGCGCTGAACCAATGACTGCTCAGCACGGTGGCGTTGTTCAGGTGCAAACGCTGACGATTGCGCTCGGCCAAAGCCACGGCTTCGAGTACACGATCCACAGCGGTGACGCTCCACGCCGGACGCTCGCTGGCCAGGGCCAACGCAATGGCGCCGCTGCCGGTGCCGAGATCGAGGACCTTCGCGGGGGTGGCGGGAAACAATTCCAGCGCGGCTTCCACCAGCAATTCGGTGTCCGGGCGCGGGATCAAGGTGTGCGGCGCAACTTCCAGATCCAGCTTCCAGAAACCTTGCTGGCCCAGAATGTAAGCCACCGGCTCACCGCCACGACGGCGTTGCAGGTACTCGGCAAACTTCAGCGCGGCGTCGCTTGGAACGATGCGCTCCGGCCAGGTGTGCAGAAAACTGCGGGACTTGCCCAACGCCGCCGCCAGCAGCAATTCGGCATCCAGACGCGCCGTCGGCGAGTCGGGTAAATCAGCGGCGCGCAACAAACTGGCAATGATCGTCATTTAGTCACCTATCGCTGCCAATTGGTCGGCCTGGTATTCGGCCAGCAACGGTTCGATCACCGCATCGACACCGCCCGCGAGAATTTCGTCGAGGGAATACAGCGTCAGGTTGACCCGGTGGTCGGTGACCCGGCCCTGGGCAAAGTTGTAGGTGCGGATGCGCTCGGAGCGATCACCCGAACCGACCAGCAACTTACGCTCGCTGGCGATGGCATTCGCCGCTGCGCTGGTCTGCTGATCATTGAGCTTGGCCGACAGCCAGGACATCGCCCGGGCGCGGTTCTTGTGCTGGGAACGTTCTTCCTGGCACTCGACGACGATACCGGACGGCAAGTGCGTGATGCGGATCGCCGAGTCCGTCTTGTTGACGTGCTGGCCACCGGCACCGGAAGAACGGTAGGTATCAATCCGCAGGTCCGCCGGATTGATCTCGATCGCTTCCTGCTCGTCCGGCTCGGGCAATACCGCCACGGTGCACGCCGAAGTGTGGATACGCCCCTGGGATTCAGTGGCCGGAACCCGTTGCACGCGGTGCGCGCCGGATTCGAATTTCAGCTTGCCGTAGACGTTGTCGCCTTCGACGCGGGCGATGACTTCTTTATAGCCGCCATGTTCGCCCTCGTTTTCCGAGAGGATTTCCACACGCCAGCCGCGACGCTCGGCGTAACGCGAATACATGCGGAACAGGTCGCCGGAGAAGATCGCCGCCTCGTCACCGCCGGTGCCGGCACGGATTTCAAGGAACACGTTGCGCCCGTCGTTCGGGTCCTTGGGCAGCAGCATGCGTTGCAGGCTGGCTTCGATCTCGATCAATTGCTCTTTGGCTTCGCGGACTTCTTCCACGGCCATTTCACGCATGTCCGGGTCATTGTCCTTGAGCAGTGCCTGGGCGCCTTCGAGGTCGCTCTGTACTTTGAGCAACTGTTTATAGGCGTCGACAATCGGCTCGACTTCCGCGTATTCCTTGGAATAGGCGCGGAATTTGGTCTGGTCGGAAATGACCTCGCCGTCGCCAAGCAAGGCGGTCAATTCCTCGAAACGGTCCTGGAGGATGTCCAGCTTATTGAGCAGTGACGCTTTCATTGCGGTTTTTTATCCGAAAAGCTATCCGATGAGCCCTCACCGAGGGCAAAGAGTTCCTGGGCCATGGCCAGTGCGTCGAGGCGACCTTCGGCTGAGAGCTTTTTCAACTGCACGCTCGGGGCGTGCAAGAGTTTGTTGGTCAAGCCGCGCGCCAGTTGCACCAGCACATCTTCGGCGCTGCTGCCATTGGCCAGCATGCGTTGGGCCTTCTGCAATTCTTCGTCACGCAGGCGTTCGCTTTGTTGGCGATAGGCCTTGAGAACATCCACCGCTGCCAGTTCGCGCAGACGGATCATGAAATCTTCGGCGCCGACCGAAACCATCTCTTCCGCCGCTTGCGCAGCGCCTTGACGGCTCTTGAGGTTTTCGGCGACCACTTCGTGGAGATCGTCGACGCTATAAAGGTAAACGTCGTCCAACTCGCCGACTTCAGGCTCGATATCGCGCGGTACGGCGATGTCCACCATGAAGATCGGTTTGTGCTTGCGCAGTTTCAAGGCACTTTCCACCGCGCCTTTACCGAGGATCGGCAACTGGCTGGCGGTGGAACTGATGACGATGTCGCTGCGCACCAGTTCGGCCGGAATGTCCGAGAGCAACACGGCATGGGCGCCAAACTGCTCGGCCAGAATGCTTGCGCGCTCCAGGGTGCGGTTGGCGACGACGATGCGTTTTACCCCCAGTTCGTGCAGATGGCGGGCGACCAGGGTGATGGTCTCGCCGGCACCGATCAGCAAGGCCTGGCTGCGTTGCAGGTCGCTGAAAATCTGTTTCGCCAGGCTGACCGCGGCAAACGCCACGGACACCGGGTTCTCGCCGATGGCGGTGTCGGTGCGCACTTGTTTGGCCGCATTGAATGTCGCCTGAAACAGACGCCCAAGCAGCGGACCGATGGTGCCGGCCTCGCGGGCCACGGCGTAGCAGGATTTCATCTGGCCGAGGATCTGCGGTTCGCCCAGCACCAGCGAATCGAGCCCGGAGGCGACCCGCATCATGTGACGAACTGCCGCATCATCTTCGTGCACATAAGCGCTCGCGCGCAGCTCGTCGAGGCTCAGATGGTGATAATCGGCCAGCCAGCGCAGCACGATGTCCGCCGAAAGGTGATCCTGTTCTATATAGAGTTCACTGCGATTGCAGGTGGAGAGGATCGCAGCTTCGCGGCTGTCGGTGAGTCGGCAGAGCTGCTGCAAGGCCTCCACCAGCTGCTCAGGGGTAAAGGCCACGCGCTCGCGGACGTCTACTGAAGCAGTCTTGTGGTTAATACCGAGTGCAAGGAAGGCCATTCAAGGTCGCTGATGGTGACGTGAAGCCGGCAATTGTCCTACTTCGACAGATTCAGAACAACTACTCGATCTCTATTGACCTGGTAGCCGATGCCCGGGCTTGCGAGCGGTTCTCGTTTACACAACTTCCACGCAACCTTTGTAGGAGCCGGCTTGCTGGCGATGGTCGTGAACGATGACGCATTTATTCCTGGAAAGGATGCGGCGCCTGCAAGTCCATCGCCAGCAAGCCGGCTCCTACAAGGGTTTGTCGCGTGCGTCAGGGAAAATGCCCGGCCGGTTATGTTTGGCCGAAGGCTTGTGTCATGATGATCTGACCGCAGGTTAGTCGTCCTCTTCCTATATGAATAGATCTTCCGCGTTGCTCCTCGCTTTTGTCTTCCTCAGCGGCTGCCAGGCCTTGGCACCCGTTTCGTCGGACGGTACGTCGCCGGTCGAAGACAGCACTCCGGCCCCTGAAAAGCCCAAGGTCTACAGCTCGTTCAGCGAAGAAACCATCTTCAGCCTGTTGAGCGCCGAACTGGCTGGCCAACGCAATCGTTTCGACATTGCGCTGGACAACTACGTGACCCAGGCCATCAACACCCAGGATCCGGGCATCTCAGAACGGGCGTTTCGCATCGCCGAGTATCTGGGCGCCGATCAGGCTGCCCTGGATACCGCGCTGATCTGGGCGAAAAACGCCCCGGACGACCTCGAGGCGCAACGGGCCGCTGCCGTGCAACTGGCGCGCGCCGGGCGTTATGACGACTCCATGGCCTATATGGAGAAAGTCCTGCAAGGCAAGGGCGACACGCATTTCGATTTTCTGGCCCTGTCTGCGGCCGATACCGATCAGGAAACCCGCAACGGCCTGATGAAAAGTTTTGACCGTTTGTTGCAGCGTCACCCCAACAACAGCCAGCTGATTTTCGGCAAGGCCTTGTTGATGCAACAGGACGGCGACAGCAAAGGCGCACTGACGCTGCTGGAAGACAACCCTCCGGACGACGGCGAAATAGCTCCGATTCTGCTGCGCGCACGCCTGCTGCAAACGCTCAATCGTGGTGATGAAGCGTTGCCGCTGCTGCAAAAAAGCATCAAGAAATATCCGGACGACAAACGCCTGCGCCTGACGTATGCCCGCATGCTGGTCGAACAGGACCGGATGGACGACGCCAAAGTCGAGTTTTCGAGCCTGGTTCAGCAGTACCCCGAAGACGACGAATTGCGTTACTCCCTGGCGCTGGTGTGTCTGGAAGCCAAGGCCTGGGACGAGGCCAAGGGCTACCTGGAAGACCTGATCGCCCGTGAAAGCCATGTCGACTCGGCACACCTGAACCTCGGCCGTATCGCTGAAGAGCGCAACGATCCCCAGGGCGCCCTGATCGAATACGCCAAGGTCGGCCCGGGCAACGACTACCTGCCGGCACAGTTGCGCCAGGCCGATATCCTGATGAACAACGGCAAGACCGCCGAAGCGCAAAGCCGCCTGGCGGCAGAGCGTGACGAACAACCTGATTACGCGATTCAGCTGTATCTGATCGAAGCCGAAACCCTGTCCGCCAATAAACAGGGGGACAAGGCCTGGAATGTTCTGCATAAAGCCTTGCAGCAATACCCGGACGATCTGAATCTGCTGTACACCCGCGCCATGCAGGCGGAAAAACGCAATGACCTGGCGCAGATGGAAAAAGACCTGCGGCTGATCATCAAGCGCGACCCGGACAACGCCATGGCGCTGAACGCCCTCGGCTACACCTTGTCCGACCGCACGACGCGTTATGCCGAAGCCAAGGCCCTGATCGAACAGGCGCACCAGATCAATCCGGAAGACCCGGCGGTACTCGACAGCCTCGGCTGGGTGAATTTCCGCATGGGTAATCTCGACGAAGCGGAAAAACTGCTGCGCAAGGCGCTCGATCGCTTTCCCGACCAGGAAGTGGCCGCTCACCTCGGCGAAGTACTGTGGGCCAATGGCAAACAACGCGAAGCCAAACAAATCTGGGGCAAGTTCCTCAAGGAACAACCCGACAGCCCAATCCTGCGCGGCACCATCAAGCGCCTGACCGGATCAGAGACTCTTTAAGCTTATGTTTTTGCGCCACTTCATCGTTTTCAGTTTCATCGCCCTGCTCGCCGGTTGTGCGGGCTTCGGTGCCCGCGAATCGGTACAGGGTCAGGGCGACGCCGGCCTGTGGCGCGTTCACAAAGAACAACTGACCGGCCTCGACGGCTGGCAGATCAACGGCAAGATCGGCATTCGCGCGCCAAAAGACTCGGGCAGCGGCACGCTGTTCTGGTTGCAGCGCCAGTCCTATTACGACATTCGCCTTTCGGGCCCCCTGGGTCGCGGCGCCGCACGCCTGACCGGACACCCCGGAAAGGTTTCGCTGGAAGTCGCCAATCAGGGGCGCTATGAAGCGCCGACGCCGGAAGTGCTGCTCGAAGAACAGCTCGGCTGGAAGTTGCCGGTATCCCATCTGGCATGGTGGGTCCGCGGACTCCCGGCACCGGACAGCAAGAGCCGCCTGACCCTGGATACCGATAGCCGACTGGCCAATCTGGAGCAGGATGGCTGGCAAGTCGAATACCTGAGTTACGCCGAGCAAAACGGTTTTTGGCTGCCTGAGCGGATCAAACTGCATGGCACCGACCTTGATGTCACGCTGGTGATCAAGGAATGGCAACCGCGCAAATTGGGGCAATGAACATGACGACCCCACGCTTGACGCTGCCCTCCCCGGCCAAACTCAATCTGATGCTGCACATCCTCGGTCGCCGTGAAGACGGTTACCACGAGTTACAGACGATTTTTCAGTTTCTCGACTACGGCGATGAAATCACTTTCGCCGTGCGCGACGACGGCGTGATTCAACTGCACACCGAATTCGACGGCGTACCGCACGACAGCAATCTGATTGTTCGAGCCGCGAAAAAACTTCAGGAGCAATCCGGTTGTTCGCTCGGCATCGACATCTGGATCGAAAAAATCCTGCCCATGGGCGGCGGCATCGGTGGCGGCAGTTCAAATGCCGCGACGACTTTGCTCGGGCTCAATCACCTCTGGCAACTGGGTTGGGATGAGGATCGACTGGCCGCACTGGGCCTGACGCTGGGCGCCGACGTCCCGGTTTTCGTGCGTGGCCACGCGGCTTTCGCCGAGGGTGTGGGGGAGAAACTCACCCCTGTAGACCCCGAAGAACCGTGGTATCTCGTGCTTGTGCCGCAAGTATCTGTAAGTACAGCAGAAATTTTTTCAGATCCGTTGTTGACACGTAACTCTTCTCCCATTAAAGTGCGCCCCGTTCCCAAGGGAAACAGTCGAAATGACTGCTTACCGGTGGTAGCAAGGCGTTATCCAGATGTACGTAACGCATTGAATTTGTTAGGTAATTTTACCGAAGCAAAACTCACCGGAACTGGAAGTTGTGTGTTTGGGGGCTTCCCAAGCAAAGCTGAAGCTGATAAAGTCTCGGCCCTTCTTACAGAGACCCTTACAGGGTTTGTAGCAAAGGGAAGCAACGTTTCGATGTTGCATCGCAAGCTGCAAAGTCTGCTCTAAAGGAACCGATTACTGGGTAATCGTTGCAACAGATACAGGGGCGTCGCCAAGCGGTAAGGCAGCAGGTTTTGATCCTGCCATGCGTTGGTTCGAATCCAGCCGCCCCTGCCATTTTCTATACTCATCCAGGTTACCCTCAGCCTCTAGGTACTGCGCGTGTCCAAGATGATGGTCTTTACGGGGAATGCTAACCCCGATCTGGCTCGGCGTGTCGTACGTCAGCTGCATATCCCTCTCGGTGACATCTCTGTCGGTAAGTTTTCCGACGGCGAGATTACAGCCGAGATCAATGAAAACGTCCGCGGTAAAGATGTCTTCATTATTCAGCCGACTTGCGCTCCGACCAACGATAACCTGATGGAACTGGTAGTGATGGCTGATGCCTTCCGCCGCTCCTCGGCTACTCGTATTACTGCTGTTATTCCTTACTTTGGTTATGCCCGTCAGGATCGCCGTCCGCGTTCCGCACGTGTGGCTATCAGCGCGAAAGTCGTTGCTGACATGCTTACCGTAGTCGGCATCGACCGTGTTCTCACGGTTGATCTGCATGCTGACCAAATCCAGGGTTTCTTCGATATTCCGGTAGATAACATCTACGGCTCCCCCGTTCTGGTGGATGACATTGAAGATCAGCGCTTCGAAAACCTGATGATCGTGTCCCCGGACATTGGCGGCGTCGTGCGTGCACGTGCCGTTGCCAAATCCCTGGGCGTGGATCTCGGGATCATCGACAAACGCCGTGAGAAAGCCAATCACTCTGAAGTGATGCATATCATCGGTGATGTCGAAGGGCGCACCTGTATTCTGGTCGATGACATGGTCGATACCGCCGGCACTCTGTGCCACGCGGCAAAGGCTTTGAAAGAGCATGGCGCTGCCAAGGTTTTCGCCTACTGCACACACCCTGTGCTGTCCGGTCGGGCGATCGAAAACATTGAAAATTCCATGCTGGACGAACTGGTGGTGACTAACACCATCCCGTTGTCCGCTGCTGCTCAAGCCTGCTCGCGTATCCGTCAACTGGATATCGCGCCGGTTGTTGCCGAAGCGGTTCGCCGCATCAGCAATGAAGAATCGATCAGCGCGATGTTCCGTTAAGGGCCCTGCCCTTCTCGAACAGCTCGTTGACGAAAAGCGCCCCGCCCCGGCATTCCTGTCGGGGCGGGGCTTTTTTGCCCATATCGCCTTTAGCGCTGGTCGCAAACGCTGGGGCGAATGTGGTTATTTTGGAGATACAACATGAACGATTTTACTCTGAATGCTGAAGTGCGTTCCGACCTGGGGAAAGGTGCGAGCCGCCGCCTGCGTCGTCTCGCAAGCCTGGTACCAGCTGTAGTTTACGGTGGCGAAAAAGCCCCTGAATCCATCAGCATGCTGGCTAAAGAAGTTGCCAAACTGCTCGAAAACGAAGCGGCTTACAGCCACATCATCGAGCTGAACGTTGGTGGAACCAAGCAAAACGTAATCATCAAAGCTCTGCAGCGTCACCCGGCCAAAGGCCACGTGATGCACGCTGACTTCGTACGCGTAGTTGCCGGCCAAAAGCTGACCGCTATCGTTCCAGTGCACTTCATCAACGAAGAAGCACCAGCGAAGAAAGGCGGCGAGATTTCGCACGTTGTTGCTGAAATCGAAGTGACCTGCCTGCCAAAAGACCTGCCTGAATTCATCGAAGTCGACCTGGCTAACGCCGAAATCGGTTCGATCATTCACCTGTCCGACCTCAAAGCCCCTAAAGGCGTTGAGTTTGTTGCTCTGGCACACGGCGATGACAAGGCTGTTGCCAACGTCCACGCTCCACGTGTTGCTCCAGAAGCTGCTGAAGGCGCTGCAGAGTAATTCACTCTGTGATGCCGGAGTGACCCGGTAACATCGCGGACTGGAACGTAGCGAGAAAGCGGGCGAGAACGCGGAGTTTACATAATGGTAAATGAGCACTTGTCGTCCACTTTCGCCGCACACCCGGATTGCGGCGATGTTATCCACCACTCCAAAGAAGGGCCCCTATCGTGACTGCCATCAAACTGATCGTTGGCCTGGGAAATCCAGGCGCTGAATACGAACAGACCCGGCATAACGCAGGGGCCTTTTTTGTTGAGCGCATCGCGAACGCACAAGGCGTCAACCTTGTGGCGGACCGCAAATATTTCGGCCTGACCGGGCGCTATTCGCATCAGGGTCAGGATGTTCGTCTGCTGATTCCCACCACGTACATGAACCGCAGCGGCCAGGCCGTGGCGGCACTCGCCGGTTTCTTCCGCATCAAGCCTGAAGAAATCCTCGTGGCGCATGACGAACTCGACCTGCCTCCGGGCGTTGCCAAACTCAAACAGGGCGGCGGCCATGGCGGTCACAACGGGTTGCGCGACATCATCGCGCAACTGGGCAATCAGAATACCTTCTACCGCTTGCGGCTTGGCATTGGCCATCCGGGCGTAGCCAGTATGGTTTCAAATTTCGTCCTGGGTCGTGCGCCACGCGCCGAACAGGAAAAACTCGATGCCAGCATCGACTTTGCCCTCGGCGTGCTGCCGGATATCCTCGCCGGGGAATGGAACCGCGCGATGAAAAACCTGCACAGCCAGAAGGCCTGACTCTACTCCTCGGGGAAAACACCATGGGATTCAATTGCGGCATCGTCGGCCTGCCTAACGTCGGTAAGTCCACCCTGTTCAACGCCCTGACCAAATCCGGGATCGCGGCCGAGAACTTCCCCTTCTGCACCATCGAGCCGAACAGCGGTATCGTGCCGATGCCGGATCCGCGTCTGGACGCCTTGGCGGCCATCGTCAAACCAAAGCGCATCCTGCCGACCACCATGGAATTCGTCGACATCGCGGGCCTCGTTGCCGGCGCCTCGAAAGGTGAAGGCCTGGGCAACAAGTTCCTGGCCAACATCCGTGAAACCGATGCCATCGCCCACGTGGTCCGCTGCTTCGAAGACGAGAACGTGATTCACGTCTCCAACAGCGTCGACCCGAAACGCGACATCGAAATTATCGACCTGGAACTGATCTTCGCCGACCTCGACAGCTGCGAGAAGCAACTGCAGAAAGTCGCACGCAACGCCAAGGGCGGTGACAAGGACGCAGTGGTCCAGAAGGGCCTGCTGGAGCAACTGATCGCTCACTTCACCGAAGGCAAGCCAGCGCGCAGCCTGATGAAGAACATGGGCACCGATGAGAAAGCGGTGATCAAGGGCTTCCACCTGCTGACCACCAAACCGGTCATGTACATCGCTAACGTCGCTGAAGACGGTTTCGAAAACAACCCGCACCTGGACGTGGTCCGCGCCATCGCCGAAGAAGAAGGCGCCGTGGTTGTTCCGGTGTGCAACAAGATCGAAGCGGAAATCGCCGAGCTGGATGACGGCGAAGAAAAAGACATGTTCCTCGAAGCCCTGGGCCTCGAAGAGCCTGGCCTGAACCGCGTGATCCGCGCCGGCTACGAAATGCTGCACCTGCAGACCTACTTCACCGCCGGTGTCGAAGAAGTCCGCGCCTGGACCGTCCGCGTTGGTGCCACCGCACCGCAAGCCGCTGGCGTGATCCACACCGACTTCGAAAAAGGCTTCATCCGCGCCGAAGTCATCGCCTACGACGACTTCATCCAGTACAAGGGCGAAGCCGGCACCAAAGAAGCCGGTAAATGGCGCCTGGAAGGCAAGGACTACATCGTTAAAGACGGCGACGTGATGCACTTCCGTTTTAACGTGTAAGACAGCAGCCCAAGAAAAAGCCGCGTTTGATACGCGGCTTTTTTGTGCCTGAAATCCGGGCAACACCCAATACTGTAGGAGCGAGGCTTGCCCGCGAAGAACGATAACGCGGTTTACCTGAATCACCGCGTCATCGTTCTTCGCGGGCAAGCCTCGCTCCTACAGGTCAGTGGTGTTCAGGCCTTTTTGGTTCTTGGCAGGAAGATCGCCAACACGCCCAACAGCGGCAGGAACGAGCACAGGAAGTACACGTATTCGATGCCGTGCACGTCCGCCAGATGCCCCAGCAACGCCGCGCCAATCCCGCCGAAACCGAACATCAGCCCGAAGAACACCCCGGCAATCATCCCGACATTACCCGGCACCAATTCCTGTGCATAAACCACAATGGCCGAGAATGCCGAGGCCAGGATGAAGCCAATCACCACGCTCAGAATGCTGGTCCAGAACAAATCAACATGCGGCAGGATCAGGGTGAACGGCGCAACCCCAAGGATCGAAAACCAGATCACCGCCTTACGCCCGATCTTGTCGCCAATCGGCCCGCCGAAGAAAGTCCCCGCCGCCACCGCCCCCAGAAACAGGAACAAATGCAGTTGCGAACTGGCCACCGATAGGTCGAATTTCTCGATCAGGTAAAAGGTGAAGTAACTGGTCAGACTGGCCATGTAGAAATACTTGGAGAACACCAGCAGCCCAAGCACCACCAACGCACTGGTGACCCTACCCTTCGACAAGCCATGAGTGGCCGCCTGACCTTGCTTGAGCTTGAACAGGTTCAAGTGATTGGCGTACCAACGGCTGATCCGGTAGAGCACGAACAGCGCAAACACCGCGAACAAGCCGAACCACGCCACATGGCCCTGACCGAACGGAATGATGATCGCCGCCGCCAGCAATGGACCAAAGGCCGAACCCGCGTTACCGCCCACCTGGAACGTCGATTGCGCCAGACCGAAGCGCCCGCCCGAAGCCAGTCGCGCCACACGGGAGGCTTCCGGGTGAAAGGTCGAGGAACCAATGCCGATCAGCCCTGCCGCCAGCAGGATCATCGGAAAGCTGCCGACCACCGACATCATCAAAATACCAATCAACGTACACACCGTACCGGCCGGAAGCAGCCAGGGTTTGGGATGACGATCGGTGTGGTAACCGACCCACGGTTGCAACAGCGAGGCCGTCAGTTGAAAGGTCAGGGTGATCAGGCCGACCTGGGTGAAGGTCAGGCCGTAGTTGGCCTTGAGCATCGGGTAGATCGACGGCAGCACCGACTGAATCAGGTCGTTGATCAAATGCGCCAGCGCCACGGCGCCGATGATGCGCATGACCAGAGGGCTGCTTTGTGACGTCGCGGATGCCGGCGTCGCGCCGGTCTGGGCATTGCTGATAGCCATGGGAGTTTCCGTACAACAGATGGGTGCACACGGGCAGGTGCGTCAATGTGCCATTTTTCAGTGCAGCAGCGCCATCCCCTTAGCCAGCTAACGAACTATTTTCCCCTTCCTGTAGGAGCGAGCTTGTCTCCGGGCGGCGTTCCGACGATGGTCGTTAACGATGACGCGTACTTCTGAATTAACGCGGTGCCTATCACCCATCGCGAGCAAGCTCGCTCCTACAGGCAAGTCCCGGTAATAGCGCAACGCCATGGTCTGAATCTTGCCTTGTTATCCGCTTCAACGCGACGCCCTTACAAAGGGCGCCGAGAATGGGAAGTTTCGCTACAGAGTCGGCCTACAGAGCTGGCGAGGGTGAACTTTCGAGGCCTTTAAAAAGGGCACGAGTCGCGGTCGCAACGACCTCGACGCACGCCATTGGTGCGTGGTGTCCAGAGGAGTCATGGGGCATGCAGGCTTTTTTATCTCCGGGGATCGGGTTGCTGGGGCGTTTCGGCTTCGCCCGTAAATTTCAGTTGTTGTTTCTGCTGTTTATCCTGCCACTGGCGGGTAGCCTGCTGATGATCGGCCAGGACTATCGCGCCAAACTGAACCTGATTTCCGGCGAACGTGCCGGGGTTAGGCAGCTGCTCGCGCTGGATGCGCTGGATAACCTGCTCGCCGCCCAGCGTGATCGCGCCGCGCGCTGGCGTGCCACCGAGACCAATCGCCAACCGACACCGGCCACCCTCGCCGCGATGGCGGCGTTCGATGCCGTTCAGCCGGCGGTCGCGCAAGCCACCACGGACCTTGGCAACGCGTTGCAAACCGAAGGCGCCGAGGGCGAAACCCTCACTCGCTACCAAGCGCTGCAAACCGCGCTCAACGGCCTCGACTCGAAAAGCCTGAGCAGCGTCGGCTGGTGGCCGGACGGTTACGACCGTTTCACTAACGCCTTGAGTGCCCTGCAGGCCCTGCGCGAGCAGATCGCCATGGACAATCGCCTGACCCTCGCGCCGTGGCTGGAAACCTACCTGCTGACGCAGATCTCAACGCAACACGCACCGGACCTGATCGAGCGCGTCGGCCGTCTGGCCAGCGTCGGCCAGGCGTCGGTGGTGTCGGGGCAATTCACCCTGCAAAGCCGCCTGCAATTGCGCGACCTGCGCAGCCGCATCGGCGACGCCCGTGAGCAGCTTGTCAAAACCGCTGGTCTGCTGGAAGCGCGCCTGCCCAGTGCCTTGCAGGCGTGGGCCGGGCAGTACCATGACAACCTCAAACACCTCGACGCCGAGCTGAAAGTCCTCGATGACGGCGTGTTTGGCGGCAGCATCAAACTCAAACCCGAGGAGTTCGAACGCAGCCTGGACAGCCTGCTCACCGACCTCGCCTCGCTGCGTCAGCAGTCGTTGGTCTCGCTGGATCAGCGTCTGGATTACTACCATGGCTCGGCGATCCGCCAGTTCATTCTGGTGGCCGTGATCTTTGGTTGCCTACTGCTGGCCGCGTTGTACCTGTTTATCTGCTTGCAGGCTTCGATCCGCCGCAGCGCCAGCGGCATCACGCTGCTGGCCGAAGCCTTGCGCGACGGCAATCTGAGCCTGCAAGTACCGGTTGAAGGCCGCGACGAACTGGCGGCGATCAGCACCGCGCTCAACGTTGCGGTGGTGCAACTGCGCAACAGTCTGTTGGGGGTCGATCATGAAACCTTGCAGCTGAGTAACGCGGTGCGCACGCTCAACCATCACTCCAGTGGCGCGTTGGGCGAGGTTGAAGCGCAGCAGTTGCAGATCAGTCAGATCGCGGCAGCGGCAACGCAATTGGCCGCCACTTCCCAAGGGGTTGCCCAGAGTTGCGAACAGGCCTCCGGCAGCGCTCAGCATACCCAGCGCATCGCCGCCGACAGCAGCCGTGACAGCCAGCGTACAACGGCGAGCATCCAGCAGCTCAATCAGCGTTTGAACGACACGGCGGCCGCACTCGGACGGGTCAGCGAACAAGGGCAGCAGATTCAGTTGGTGGTCGACACCATTCGCGGTGTCGCCGAGCAGACCAACCTGTTGGCGCTCAACGCCGCTATCGAGGCCGCACGTGCCGGTGAACAGGGCCGTGGCTTTGCGGTGGTGGCCGATGAAGTGCGCAGCCTCTCGCAGCGCACCCAATCGTCCACTGCGCAGATCGCCGGCACCGTCGACAGCCTGCGCAACACGGTGAACGAAGCCGTGAGCCTGATGGAAGCCGCCTGTGGCCAGGCGCAATCCGATGCGCAAGCAGTCACTGGCCTCGGCGAACGACTGGGGGAAATCGCCAGCGCCGTGCAGAGTGTCACCGACACGTTGGCGCAAATTGCCACGGCGGTCGACGAGCAAGCGACCACTGCCGACGAAGTCAGCGGCAACATCCAGCAGGTCGATCAGGCGGCTGTCCGTTTGCTCGAAGGCGCGCGGGCGGTGAACCTGGCGGCGGACACCTTGAGCCAAGGCAGCAAGGCCCTGAGTGCCAATACCGGGAGATTCCAGCTCGGTTGACGCCCTCCCCCGGTCCGGTTTTTCGGCTCTGGAGGATAAGCGGTTGAAAGTGTAGAGAAATATTTTAGATTTACGCTTGACGCATCTGCATTACCGGTGAATAATGCGCGCCACTTGGCTACATAGCTCAGTTGGTTAGAGCATAGCATTCATAATGCTGGGGTCCGGGGTTCAAGTCCCTGTGTAGCCACCAAGTACTAAAAACGGCTTACCGAAAGGTAGGCCGTTTTTTTATGCCCGGAGAAAAGTGCACGGATTCTTTGCCCGACACAAAACCTGTAGGAGCCCGGCTTGCCGGCGATGAGGGCCTCGAGCCTTGTATCGATTGCGAGCACGCCATCGCCGGCAAGCCGGCTCCTACATGGACATGTGTCGTGCGCAAACTCTTCGATCAACGCAAAACCTGTAGGAGCCGGCTTGCTGGCGATGGCGACCTGACAGGCACCACAAAACCTGAACCAGACCACAACGCCTGTCAGGAACGCATCGCCGCCAGCGCCGACAACCCCCGCTCCCATATCTGCCACGTACGCAACCAGACCATCGCCTGCCAGTCGCTGTCGGCAGGATAGAACTGCTCCAGCAGATTCAGTTTGATCTCGCGCCCTACCGCATCACTCGGATTGCCGTGCAGATGCAGCCAATGATCGTCACGCAGATGACGATGAACCTCTGCCCCCGGATACGTCCCGCACTCAATCACGAAGGGCATCAGGCGCACCTGCGGCAACGCATCGATCAGCGCCTGGGATGTGTAGCCGGTTGCCGTCGCGGCCACGCCGGTTTCGCTCAGCGTATCGGCACCGGTCAGCAGCGTGTAGAGCCATGGCCCGTAAATGGCCTGCGCCTCGGGCAGCGCCGGGTAGGCCGACTCGGTGATGGTCAGCAACATCGGATGGCCGTACTCCCCGGCGCCGGTGTGCAGGTCAAAGCACATCGCGACCTCGGCGTGGGCGACATGCTTTTGCAGGATCTGGTGCAACGTACGGTTCGACCAGGCCGGTGCCCGCCCGCCATAGAACAGACCATCGGGATGACTGTGCTGGCCGCCCTCGACAATCGACATCACCGCCGGCCAGCCATGATCGTGGATCTGCTGGTTAAGCAGCGCATCGGCGTGATCACGCTCGGGGCCTGTCAATTCAGTGCAGGCATAGATTTCATGCAGCGCGGCGTAGGCCCGGTTGTCCGGCAGTGGATGTTCAAAGTTCAGGTGATTGCGGTTCAGGTCGATGTTGTCTTCGTTGACCCGACGCAACCACGCCGCGCCCCAGGGATTGATCAGATGAACGAACACCACGGCGACATCGGCCGGCAGTGAACGCTTGCCCAATTCCTGCATCCATTTGATCTGACAGCCCGAACCATAGAAACCTTCGACCCCGTGAGTGCCGCTCAACGCGATCAGCAAGCGTTTGGCGCCCGGATCACCGAGCACCGCCACATCGGTGCTCAACGGCTCACCGAACGGCCCTTTGAGCGGGTGCGGGTACTCAGTCAGCGTCGCGCCGGCCGTGGTCGCTGCGGCCAGAAACTGTTCACGCTGGGTGCGATAGCCGGGCTGGGTGGGAAAGTCGGTCTGCATGTCTGCCTCTTGTTTGTTTTCTGGCCTGCCTGTTGCCCTCGACCCTACAGAAAATCCGTCAATGGATGAAGGACAAAACGTCCTGTGGTTTGCGTCGCTTCCTGTCGGCCGATAAAGTCCCCTGAACTTTTCCCACGGACGGAGTGCCCCGCGTGTTCTCAACCCTTCATTTGAGCCGCTATCGCCTGTCAGCCCTTTCGCTGATTGCCAGTGCATTAATCCTCGCGGCGTGCAGTGCCCCGCCCTCCTCGACCTTACCGGTCGCACCGGAAACCGCCTCGGGCTATCGCACAGACCTGCAAACCCGCCACGCCTCGAAACACATGGCAGCAGCAGCCAACCCACTCGCCGCCGAAGCCGGGCGGGCGATGCTGCGCCAAGGCGGTTCGGCGATTGATGCCGCCATCGCCATGCAAGCAGTGCTGACGCTGGTCGAGCCGCAATCGTCGGGTATCGGTGGTGGCGCGTTGATCGTGTTGTGGGATGGCAAAGCCGTGCGCACGTACGACGGTCGCGAAACCGCACCGGCCGGCGCCACCGAGAAGTTGTTCCTGCAGGCAGACGGCAAACCGATGCCGTTCACTCAGGCGCAGATTGGCGGTCGCTCGGTCGGCACGCCGGGCGTGTTGCGGGCGCTGGAACTGGCCCATCAAAAACACGGTCGCCTGCCCTGGGCGCAGCTGTTCGAGCCGGCGATCAAACTCGCGGAACAAGGCTTCGCCATCTCGCCGCGCCTGCATCAGTTGATTGCTTCGGATTCGTCCATGCAGCGCTCGCCGGACATGATGGCGTACTTCCTGAACGCGGATGGCAGCCCGAAAGCCGTCGGCACCTCACTGAAAAATCCGGCACTGGCCGCCGTGTTCAAACGCATCGCCAAGGAAGGTCCCGATGCGCTGTACAAAGGCCCCATCGCGCAGGAAATCGTCGCCAAGGTTCAGGGCCACGCCAACCCCGGCACGCTGTCGCTGAACGACCTCAACGGTTACACCGCCAAGGAACGCGCGCCGCTGTGCACCGATTACAAACGCTGGCAAGTCTGCGGCATGCCGCCACCGTCGTCGGGCGGAATCGCCGTGGCGCAGATTCTCGGCAGCTTGCAGGCACTGGAAGCCCGCGACCCGCGTTATGCCCTGGCGCCACTGAAGCCTGTCAAAAGCCCCCAACCCGCCGGCATCGAACCGGCCCCTGAAGCCGTGCACCTGATCTCCGAAGCCGAGCGCCTCGCCTACGCCGACCGTGCACAGTACGTCGCCGACAGCGACTTCGTGCCCGTCCCGGTCAAAGGCCTGGTGGACCCGACTTATCTGGCCAGCCGCGCCGCTCTGATCGGTGATCGCAGCATGGGCACGGCCAAACCCGGCACGCCGCCAGGCATTCAGGTCGCCTACGCGCCGGACCGCTCGCCACTGCGCATTTCCACCTCTCAGGTGGTGGCGGTCGATGACCTGGGCGGTGCAGTGTCGATGACCACCACGGTCGAATCCGCGTTCGGCTCGCACCTGATGGTCCAGGGCTTTCTGCTCAACAACCAGATGACCGACTTCTCGTTCATCCCCGAAGAAAACGGGCAAAAGGTCGCCAACCGCGTCGAACCCGGTAAACGCCCGCGCTCGTCCATGGCGCCGACCCTGATCTTCGACCGCCAGAGCGGCGAATTCCTCGCCACCATCGGCTCTCCCGGCGGCTCGCAAATCATCGAGTACGTGGCCAAATCCACCCTCGGCCTGCTCGACTGGAACCTCGACCCGCAAACCGCCATCAACCTGCCCAACTTCGGCAGCCGCAACGGCCCGACCGAACTGGAACGCGGGCAGTTCAGCGCTGAGCTGATTCAGGCGCTGAAGGACAAGGGGCACAACGTGAGCGAGATAGACATGACCAGCGGGACGCAGGCGATTGTCCGGGTCAGGGATGCGCAGGGGAAAGCGTCTCTGGCGGGTGGAGCAGATCCAAGGCGTGAGGGGGAAGCGTTGGGGGATTGAGTCCTACATGGCAGGGAAAAGGCTTACCGGGAGGTAAGCCTTTTTTATGGAGAACCCATCCTGATCGTCCAGCTTGCGCAGCCTTTTCCTACCCGCAGATGAATGCTTCCAAGATAGAGTTTGAAGACCTATTTCCCGAAGCCGACCAGGCCCGCCCCATCAAAACAGCGTCAGCGAGACTTGATTAAAGAAATCGAACTCGCGTCCCGACAATCTCTTTAGATTTGCATCAGTCCCATCATGGGACTAGGATCGTGCCATGAGAATCATCGCTATCAGCCAGTTAAAAAGGTTTTGGGAGAAATATCCGGACTCGGAACAACCATTCCTGGCCTGGATTGACGAGGCAAAAATCGCTGAGTGGAAAACGCCAGCGGACATAAAGGCTCATTTTACGACCGCCAGTATTCTCAAAAGCCGCAGAGTTGTGTTCAACATCAAAGGCAATGACTTTCGACTGGTAGTTGCCGTGGCCTATCGCTTCGGCGCCGTGTACATAAAATTTGTCGGCACCCACAAACAGTACGACGCAGTCGACGCCAACACTGTCGAGATGGAGTAACCCATGAATATTCGTCCGATTCACACCGACGAGGACTACCGTGCAGCCCTTAAGAGCGTGTCAGCAATGTTCGACAATGAACCAGAGCCTGGCACCCCTGAGGGTGACTACTTCGACATCATGATCACGCTTATTGAAGCGTATGAATCGAAGCAGTTTCCTGTCGATTTGCCCAATCCGATCGATGCAATCAAATTTCGCATGGAGCAATCTGGTCTGTCCGCCGCAGACCTTGCGCCCGCCATAGGCCGGACAAACCGAGTCTACGAAGTGCTCAACGGCAAGCGTGCATTAACGCTTCCTATGATCTGGAAACTTCATGATCTATTCGGCATACCTGCCGAGAGCTTGATCAAGCCTGTGAAGCAGGCTTGACCTTTATCCTGCCTGCAGTTGAAACCTCAAATTACGCCGGCACACCCAAAATAATATGCGACGCCTTGATCACCGCCGTCGCACTCACACCCGGCGCCAGGCCCAGTTCTGCAACAGCCTGGCGTGTCACGATCGAGTAAACCTCGTCACCGCCATCGAGCCGGATCACCACTTCGGCGTTCACCGCGCCATCGATGACGCTGGTGACTTTGCCTTCGAGGCAGTTGCGCGCCGACAGGCGAATGTCACTGGATTCGGTCATCAACATGACCCACGGCGCTTTGACCAATGCGATGGCTTCCTTGCCGACCGCCAGGCCGAGGCTTTTCACGCTTTCCATGGTGACCACCGCCACCAACTGATTGCCGCCCGCCAGTTTCAGCGATACCTCGGCGTTGACCGCGCCTGGTTGCAATTGACTGATGGTGCCTTTGAAAACGTTACGCGCGCTGACCTTCATGGTGTTGTCTCCTCAAATAGTTAGTTTTACTTAGCGAGAGATTTTCAAAGACTGCCGTGCCTTGTGCTTCTCCAACGCCAGCTCGATCAGACGACTGACCAGCTCGCTGTACGTCATGCCCGTGGCCTGCCACAACTTGGGGTACATGCTGATGCGGGTGAAACCGGGCAGCGAGTTGATCTCGTTGATCAGCACTTCATCGCTGTCCGTCAGGAACACATCGACCCGCGCCAGCCCGGAGCAGCCGAGCACCTGAAACGCCTCGACGGCCAGGGCACGAATGCGTTCGCTGGCTTCGGTGCTGATGTCAGCCGGAACCACCACTTGCGCGGCCTGTGCGTCGATGTACTTGCTGTCGTAGGAATAAAACCCGCTGCGCACGACGATTTCGCCACAGCCACTGGCGATAGCGTCTTCGTTGCCGAGCACCGCGCATTCGATCTCCCGACCGCTGACGGCTGATTCGACCAGCACTTTCTCATCGAACCCCAAGGCCAATTCGATCGCTGCCGTGTACTCGGCCTCATCGTTGACCTTGCTCACTCCCACCGAAGAGCCCTGATTCGCCGGTTTGACGAACAGCGGCAGCCCGAGTTTGCCCCGGACCTCGGCAAACCCGGTGCGCTTGGCGGTTGCGCGGGTCAGGGTCACGAACGGCGTCACCGCCAACCCGGCATCGCGCAGCAGGCGTTTGCTGATGTCCTTGTCCATACACACCGCCGAGCCCAGCACATCGGAGCCGACAAACGGCAGATCGGCCATGCGCAGCAACCCTTGCAGGCAACCGTCTTCACCCAGCGTGCCGTGGACGATCGGGAAGATCACATCAACGTGGCCCAGCAGTTCCTGACTGGAAGTCTCCACCAATTGCTGACGGGTTTTGCCCGGCACCACGGCGAGTTCGCGGTTGGATTGGTTGAGGGCGATCAGCGCCGGGTTTTCCTGGTTGAGCAGGAAATTCGACGGGTCGTTCAAGTGCCAATGACCCTGTTTATCGATACCGATCAACACCGGATCGAAGCGCAAACGATCCAGTGCATCGACGATGTTTTTCGCCGATTGCAGCGACACTTCGTGCTCCGCCGAACGGCCGCCAAAAATAATGCCTACCCGCAGTTTGCTCATTCAGAACTCCTCAGCGACTGGCCACCAGATGCGCACCGAACAACAGGTAGCAACTGCCGGCAAAGCGATCCAGCCATTGGCGCGAACGGTCGTATACCCGCGCCATCCGACGGCTGGAGAAAACCAGCGCCACGCTGCAATACCAACTGAACGACAACGTCGCCATGGTCGATACGGCCAGCGCCAGCAATGTCGGGGGCACCGTCGCGGGCATGGCGGTTGCGAAGATCGTCGCCACGAACAGTGCGGATTTTGGGTTGGTCATGTTGCCCAGAAAACCCTGGCCATACACCGACCACAATGTGCGCCCCGCGCCGTCAAGCAAGCGGCTGTCGCCCGCAGCAACCGGCGGTTTGCGCTTGAACTGCTTCAAGCCGAGATAGATCAGGTAACAACCACCGGCAATCTTGAAACTCAGGTAAAGCGTCGGCGCCGCGCTGAACAGCGACTTGATGCCCAACCCGCCCGCCAGCCCCCAGAGCACCGTGCCGGTGGCGACGCCCAGCGCAGCCACCACGCCGTGACGTTTGGATTGACTGGCTGCCAATTGCGCGATGTTGAAGAAGTTCGGCCCCGGAGTCACCACCGCAACCGTCCACAACAGCGCCAGCGACAACAACGGAGCGGCGTAACTCACGTGGGATATTTCCATAATGTAGGTCGCCTTCTTGGCTGCAGAGGATGCGCAACACATTGCAACATTTGCACTCGGTTTTCTACTCGCGCGAGACCTTCCATCCGCCAGAAGACAGACGACCGGTCACTGAGCTAACGTGTTCGGCATCAAGCTCAAGATAACGATCACCATGGCTCGACACCCGCCTCGCAATGACTGGTTCCACCGCGCGCCCGACGTTTCCGGCCTGCAGCGTTTCGAAGCGTTTTTTGCCGGTCACGGCTACGACTTGCACCGCCACGACACCTACGCCATCGGTCACACTCTGGCCGGCGTGCAGAGTTATCAGTACCGCGGCGCCTGGCGCCACAGCCTGCCCGGCGGGACGATGGTGCTGCACCCGGACGAAGTCCACGATGGCGAGGCCGGGACCGAGAGCGGGTTCCACTACCGGATGATGTACATCGAACCGGCGCTGATCCAGCAGATGCTCGGCGGTCAGCCGTTGCCGTTCATCAAGAACGGGTTGTCGACCGATCCACGCCTGTTCGCCGCCACCCAAGTGCTGCTGCGCAGTCTCGATTGCCCGCTCGAACCGCTGGAAGAACAGGACGCGCTGTTCGATCTGGCGCAAGCCTTGAACACTGTGGGCGGAGTGACGACCACGCGCCCAAGCTTCGACTATGTGGCAGCGGAACGCGCGCGGGAGTACATGCACAGCGCCCTGGATCGCACCGTGACCCTGGAAGAACTGGCGCACCACAGTGGGCGGGATCGCTGGAGCCTGTCACGGGACTTTCGCCTGTTGTTCGGCACCAGCCCTTATCGATACCTGACCATACGTCGCCTGGACCTGGTCCGTTCGCTGCTGATTCAGGGCCAGTCGCTGGTCAGTGCCGCGCTGATCGCCGGCTTCACCGATCAGAGCCACATGACCCGCCAGTTCAGCAAGACCTACGGCTTGTCACCGGCGCGCTGGATGAAAATGCACCGGCGCTGAGCCACGCACAATCGTACAAGAAGCGCGCCGTTGCGCTGGTTACCGTGGTTCTACGATCAACCACGAGAGCTGCTTCATGAAAGCTTACGAAAGCCTGAACTTCGCCGAAAAAATCTCACGAATCGACTCGCACTGGACACCGCGCGTCATTGCCGAAATGAACGACTACCAGTTCAAGGTGGTGAAGCTGCTGGGGGATTTCATCTGGCACGATCACCTCGATACCGACGAAGCCTTCATCGTGCTCGAAGGCCAGTTGCGCATCGATTTTCGTGATGGTCACGTGCTGGTGAACGCCGGCGAAATGTACGTGGTGTCCAAGGGTGTCGAGCACAAGCCGTTCGCCGAGCAAGAGGTGAAACTCCTGCTGATCGAACCCCGGGGCGTGTTGAACACCGGCAATAAGGGTGGCGAGCGCACGGCGGAGAATGACCTCTGGGTCTGAAGTCCTACGGCTGCAAGGCTTTGCCGTCCACCGGATCACCGATGGTCAGAAAATGCCCGCCCGCCACGTGGTGCAAGGTGCGTAACGCATCGTGCCCCTCGAAGTGCCAGCGACCATCGCTGAACACGCGCTCGTCCGCCTGGGCCGCAATCACTTCGGCCAGGAACAGATCGTATTGTTGGTGGTTGTTCGGTTCCGGCAGCAACCGGCATTCCAGCCAGGCCACGCAACCTTCGAGCATCGGCGCGTCGATCAACTCGCCGCTGAAGGTCTGCAAGCCATAGGTCTGGAACTTGTCCCGGCCCTGGCCTTGAGTCAGCTCCAGGCCCGAGGTCGAGCCGACGGTTTGCGCGATATCGGCCTGGGCAGCGCAGGGTACGTTCAATACGAATGTGCCCGACGCTTCCAGCAGGTGCCGGGTCCAGGTGGACTTGTCCAGCACCACGGCAATTTTCGGCGGTTCGAAATCCAGCGGCATGGCCCAGGCCGCCGCCATGATGTTGCGCTGCCCGTCATGGGCCGCGCTGACCAGCACGGTCGGCCCATGGTTGAGCAGGCGATAAGCCTTGGACAAGGGAACCGGACGGCGATGGGAAGCGCTCATGGGATCTGCTCCTGGGAAAAGAGCCGATTGTAGCGATATCCGCCCGGTTCGCAGGCATCAAGTCGTTAGCTGGTTGGCAAACTGCCCGACCGCGTTCACCACTTTCTGCGCACCATCCTGAATCTCGACAATCACCGTACCCGCCTCTGCCGCCAGCGCCAGCCCCTGCTCTGCCTGAGTTTTGCCGTCGGTCATCAGCGACACCGCATTACGCGCCATGTCCTGGTTCTGACGCACCACCACGACAATTTCATCGGTGGCCTGACTGGTGCGCGAAGCCAATTGTCGGACCTCGTCCGCGACCACGGCAAAACCACGACCCTGCTCACCGGCACGGGCCGCTTCGATCGCCGCGTTGAGTGCCAGCAGGTTGGTCTGTTCGGCGATGCCGCTGATGGTTTTGACGATGGTGCCGATCACCAGCGACTGCTCGTTCAAGGCCTCGATGCCCTCGCCGGCCGTTTGCATGTGCTTGGCCAGGTCGCGCATCACGTTCACCGCTTGCGTCACCACGGCCGTGCCGCGCTGGGCGCTTTGATCGGTTTGCTGCGAGGTGCCGTAGGCAATGTTCGCCGCTTCAGCGACGGCCAGCTCCTGATTGACCTGATCGGTAATCACCGTGGCGAACTTCACCACTTTGTAGAGTTTGTTATTGGCGTCGACCACCGGGTTGTAGGACGCCTCCAGCCAGACCGTACGCCCGTGGCTATCCACGCGCTTGAAACGGCCGGCCACGAACTCGCCGGAATTCAGGCGACGCCAGAAGTCCTGATACTCGGCACTGGTGTGCTCCTGCGCTTCACAGAAGAGACGGTGATGTTTGCCTTTGATCTGCGCGAGGCTGTAACCCATGCCGTTGAGGAAGCGGTCGTTGGCCGACAACACGTTGCCAGCGAGGTCGAACTCGATCACCGCCGTCGAGCGCACCAGCGCGCCGATCAGGTTCTCGTGTTCACGGGATGCCTCGATGGTGCGGGTCAGGTCACTGGAGTAAATCGAGAAATGCTTGATCCGCCCGTCCCCGGAGCGCACCGGCTGCACAATCGAACGCAACCAGGCCTCTTGGCCATCGCCACGCAACAAGCGCACCGCACCGGCAAAGTGCTCGCCTCGGGTCAGCGCAGCCTTGAAGCGGTGATGGAATTCGTCGGACTTCACGTGAACCGGAACAATGTCTTCGATAGGACGATTGATCAGGTCATGGCTCTTGTAGAGCATCTCGCTGAGAAAATTCTGATTGACCGATTGAATCCGCCCGTCGGGATCCAGGGTCAGGACCAGCATCTCGCTTTCCAGACTTTCCTTCACTTGCTGAAGGCTGGAGAGTTCTTCGCGAAGAGCCGACAACTCTTGCTTCAAGCGTTTGTTGAACATGGGAAAGCACCGATGGACAGAGATAGAAAGCGGCATTCAGCCTAGCCATCGGCCTTGGGGATATTTTCTGAAGAGTGTTTCAGGGTTGTCCTACAAAAATAATTGTCATGGACGCAGCGCCACCTTCAATCAGATGGCGCCAGCCGCCGGGCAAGTGCCTGTGCTCGGCGTACGCGCACCGAAATACAGCGCGCTGCTCACGCCCACCGCGCCCATCACAGCGCAGAAAATCACGCAGATCCAAGGGCTCCACGGCATCAGACCGATCAGCAACAGCGGCGTGATACTTGCCCACGCGGCGTAGGCAATGTTGTACGTGAAGGAAATCCCCGAGACGCGAATCCGCGCCGGGAACAGGCTGACCATCACCGACGGCACCGCGCCGACCACGCCACAACTCAGGCCGGCAATCGCGTACGCCAGACCGATCCAGTTGCCGCCGATGATCAGGCAGGTATAAAGCACGCCGATGCCCAGCGGCAGCAGCAGGCTGTACAGCATCACGGTGCGCCAGGCGCCGATACGGTCGACGAGCAAACCGGCGAGCACGCAGCCGATGTTCAGGAACACGATGCCCAATGCGCTCAGGCCAAAGGTGTGGCTGGCGGTCATGCCGAAGGTTTTCTGCATCATGGTCGGGGTAATGACCACAAACACCACCACGGCTGAAGTCAGCACGCAGGTGAGAATCATCGCCGGCAGAATGGCCAGGCGATGCTCACGCAGGACCGTGCGCAGTGGCAGTTCGACGGCGGCATCACGCTTCGCCTGCATTGCCATGAACACCGGGGTTTCATTGAGCCAGCGGCGCAGCCAGACGCCTATCACGCCAAATACGCCGCCCAGCAGGAACGGGTAACGCCATGCGAAATCGAGGATCTCCGCCGGGGTGAATGCTTGCGCCAGAAAGGTCGCTGTCAGCGCGCCGATCAAGTAGCCAAAGGTCAGCCCGGCCTGAAGGAAACCCAGTGCATAGCCGCGATGCCCGGCCGGCGCGTGCTCGGCGACGAACACCCAGGCGCTCGGCACTTCACCGCCGACCGCCGCGCCTTGCAGCACCCGCAGGACCAACAGCAGCAAGGGTGCGAAATAACCGATCTGGGCGTAGGTCGGCATGATGCCGATCAGCAGGCACGGCAGCGCCATCATCAGAATGCTCAGGCTGAAGACTTTCTTGCGCCCCAGCCGGTCGGCGAAATGTGCCATCAGAATCCCGCCCAACGGCCGTGCCAGGTAACCGGTGACAAAAATCCCGAAACTTTGCAGCAGGCGCAGCCATTCAGGCATTTCCGGCGGGAAGAACAGCTGACTGAGGGTCAGGGCGAAAAACACGAAGATGATGAAATCGTAGATTTCCAGCGCGCCGCCGAGGGCCGCAAGGCCGAGGGTCTTGTAGTCCGAGCGGCTGAACGGTGCCGGGCGCGATTCGTTAAGGGCAGTCATCAAAAGAACTCTGGCATGGGCAAAAAACCAAGGCGCCCATGGTCTACGCAAACGCGCCAGCGGACAACCCGTTAGACCATAGTCCCGTATCGGTAAAACTTCGTCACAAATCCTGACCGATTGATTTACTGTTGGCGCCTGTCCAGACGGGCGTTGCAGCCAGTGCCGATCAAAAACTGTAGGAGCGAGCCTGCTCGCGATGGACTCGAGAACGCCGCGTTTAATCAGTAAACACGCGTCATCGTTTACGACCATCGCGAGCAGGCTCGCTCCTACAATAAAAACGGCGTTAGGCCTTTGCTGCCCTGAAGACCACAACAATCATAAAAATTCGAGGTACTCCCGTGGCCGCTGATATCGAAGATACCCGCTCCGCCCGCTTTGCCCTGCGCTGTTCAAGTTTTGCCGAACGCTGGTTTCCTGATTCCTGGGTGTTTGCTGCGCTGGCGGTGATCATCGTCGCCGTGGCCACTCTGTTCATGGGCGCCAAACCCACCGATGCCGCGATGGCCTTCGGTGACGGGTTCTGGAGCCTGATCCCGTTCACCATGCAGATGGCGTTCGTGGTAATCGGTGGTTATGTAGTCGCCAGCTCGCCGCCCGCCGTCAAGCTGATCGACCGTCTGGCGCGCATCCCCAAGAACGGCCGTTCCGCCGTGGCGTGGGTGGCGCTGATTTCCATGGTCGCGTCGCTGTTGAACTGGGGCTTGTCGCTGGTGTTCGGCGGCTTGCTGGTGCGCGCCCTCGCCCGCCGCGTCGACCTGAAAATGGATTATCGCGCCGCCGGTGCTGCCGCGTATCTGGGCCTTGGCGCGGTGTGGGCCCTGGGCCTGTCGTCGTCCGCCGCGCAATTGCAGGCCAACCCGGCCAGCTTGCCGCCGTCGATTCTGTCGATCACCGGGGTGATACCGTTCACGCAAACCATCTTTCTCTGGCAGTCCGGCGTCATGTTGCTGGCGCTGATCGTGATCTCGCTGATCATTGCCTACGCCACCGCCCCAGGCCCGAACTCGGCCCGCGATGCCAAAGCCTGCGGCATCGACCCGAGCTTCAACCTGCCACCGCTGCAACCGCGCACTCGCCCCGGCGAATGGCTGGAACACAGCCCGCTACTGACGATTTTGCTGGTGCTGCTGGCGGCCGGGTGGCTGTTCCACGAGTTCTCGACCAAACCGGCGATCAGTGCGATTTCCGGGCTGAACACCTACAACTTCCTGTTCATCATGCTCGGAGCCTTGCTGCACTGGCGCCCGCGCAGTTTCCTCGATGCGGTGTCCCGCGCGGTGCCGACCACCACCGGCGTGCTGATCCAGTTCCCGTTGTACGGCTCGATCGCCGCGCTGATGACCACGGTCAAAGGCACTGACACGCAGACTCTGGCGCACCACATCTCGACCTTTTTCGTACAAATCGCGTCCCACGACACCTACGCGCTGCTGATGGGCGTGTACTCGGCGATCCTCGGCTTCTTCATCCCGTCGGGCGGCGGCAAGTGGATCATCGAAGCGCCGTATGTGATGCAAGTGGCCACCGACCTGAACTACCACCTGGGCTGGGCCGTGCAGATCTACAACGCCGCCGAAGCCCTGCCGAACCTGATCAACCCGTTCTACATGCTGCCGCTGCTGGGCGTGCTGGGCTTGAAGGCGCGGGACCTGATCGGGTTTTCGTTCGTGCAACTGCTGGTGCACACGCCGCTGGTGCTGTTTCTGCTGTGGGCGCTGGGGACGACGCTGACGTATACGGCGCCGGTTATGCCGTAAACGGAGTTGATTGCATCTGCTGTGAGGCAGGTGCAATCAGGCTTGATCGGTGGGTAACACCTTCAGAAGTTCAGGCAAGGCCGCCTGAACCGTATCCCATACCACTTCAAGATTGATATCGAAGTAGCCATGAGCAATGCGATTGCGCATACCCCGCATGCTGCGCCAAGGCACCTGAGGGTTCTGCGTGGCGAACTCGGCGTAGCGGTCCATGATTTTTGTCGCGGCCTCTCCGATAATGATGAGGCTCATGATGACGGCTTGCTGGGTTCGCTTGTCCTCGAAGAACTCTTCTTTACTCAATCCTTCGACAAAAACCAGCGCATCCACAGCGGCCTGACGCATGTGCTCAAGGTAGTCGCCGAGACGGTTTTCGATCATACGGGACGAGCCTGTTCTAGCACCTGCTGGCGAAATTTCAACGGAAGATCGCCGGGCGTCAGCAGGTCGACACTCACTCCCAACAAATCCTCAAGCTCGACCTGAAGGCCGCCGAGATCGAAAAGAGTGGCGCCAGGTAGTGCATCTACCAGCAAATCGAGGTCACTCCCCTCTTTATCTGTTCCAAGCAACGCCGAACCAAACACCCGTGGGTTGGCGGTACGAAAGCGGCCTACAACCTCGCGAACGGCTGCTCGTTGCAGATCAAGAGCGGTGGAGGGCTTCATTTTTCACCTTTACCCAGTGCAGTATTGAGCCAGTCTAGCAGTGCTTGAGTGAGGTAAACACTGCGCCACTTGTAAGCTGACCTGTCGCATTGCACTGTACTCGCCTCCGCTTCGGGGGCCCACACGCTGAAAAGGATCTGAGCATGTTCAAACTCGCAGCACTCACCCTTGCCGCCCTGACCCTGAGCACTGCCGCCCAGGCGGATGCCGATCTGAAGCTGGGCAGCACCGAGCGCGTCACCCGGCTGTTCGCTTACCCCAACAATTGCAACGTGATCTGCTTTCGCAACTGGACGCTGGAGCAAACCGTAGAGCATTACCTGACGCAGAGCGTGCAGCGTGATGGTTACAGCGATGCGAAGGTGCAGGTCAAAACCGATAACAATCAGCTCTATGCCGCAATCACCGGTGTGCCCAGGGGCTATGAAAAGCCGTTGGCAGCGCTGCTCGATGCCGGCGATCTGGCTTATACCGGCGCCAGCAAGTTGAATGCCGACGGCAAGTGGGCTTACAGCTGGTACTTGTTCCTGCCGCTGGGCATGGCCCTGGAGAACCGTAGAAGTGTCGAGCTGCTGCACTTCCCGCCTGATTACTCGCTGACTCAGGCCCAGGACTATCTGGAGTCCAAGACCACCGATCGCTGGGCCACGCTGCTGACGATCAACGGCATCCCTGCCGATCAGACGCCGGCTTTCCAGACCATCATCGACATCGCGCCGATCGCCGCGCCCTCCAACGCCGGCAAGGATCTGGAAGGCGTCTACGACTACTTCAAGGACTACCAGACCACCATGGTCAAGGAAGTCAGCCAGAACGCCAGCGGTGCCACGTTGCCGATGGTCGCGTTCGGTGCGCCGGTGCGTAACTGGATCAAGCAGCAATACGGGCCGACCGTGAACGTACTGGGCCTGGCAACCATCAGTCCGAAGGACGGGGTGAAAGTGCCGGTATTGGGTTCCAACCACCCGAGCTACATCTGGTACGCCGCCGACCCGGACAGCTACACCGGTAAAGATGCCCAGGCCCAGGCCGACGCAGCGGGCCTGAAAGTCATGGGCCAGGACTTGAGCGCCGCGTGCTGGCAGGCTGCCATGGGCCGCGACCTGGACAGCAATCCAGACATCGAACTGAGAAGCTGCACCCAGACCTGGCAAGTGGCCCAGGCAGAAAAAACCTGCGAACTGTTCTACACCTCGATCCGCAACCTGACGCCTGGGCAAGCCACGGCCAAATGCGCGACGACGCCGATCAAGGCTCAACTCAAACAGCTCAAGGTCCCCACGCCAGCGACCGCAGTGCCTGCTACGCATCTGTAAAAAACTGAACGGCGTTCCTGCGTGAGCCTTGGCTGACGTGGGAACGCGCGCTTTTCCTCTGTCAGTTATGACAGTAGACCGGTGGTTTTTTTTGCGAGAGTCTTGAGGCGTACCCATGTGCTGCAGGGCTGACAGGATGTCAGCTGACGGAGGTCGCAGCGCCCCGCCGACAAGGATTGTGATGAAACCCCATGCTGAGCAAGGAATTACCTCACCGCCATTCAATGGCATCTATCCGTTTATGGAATTGCCCCCTCGACTGGGATTCCCTACCACGGAAGACTTTCAAATCATCAACAATGCCCAGGGAGAGCCAATCGCTGTCGCCGCTTTGCGCGAATTCCCTCGGTTCAGCCGAATCTGCCGTATTTCCGGGCATTTGCTGCCCTATCGCTGCCGACACACTCGGCAAATGGCGCCGGGCATTCATGTCTATGACCCGCGCTTCCTGGGCCTGCTCAGACACTCCTGTGATCCCAAGGTCTATCCCGACATGAGTGAGCTGTGGTTATGGGCGCTCAAAGACATCAAAAAAGGTGATCGGCTGACCATGGATTTCGCCACAACGGAAAACAGGCTGCAGCGGCAGTTTGCCTGCCGTTGCGGTTGTCCTTGCTGCCGTGGCTGGATCACCGGCTACGACGAATCGCCGAATGCCGATGGCCAGTTGTTCTTCCAGAATTGGCGCCGATGACGCCGGGGGCTTTTACAGCGGCTCGAATGGACGCAGGCGGTACTGCGGCGGCAACTGCTCGAAACCACTGATGGTGGCATTCAGGCTCTTCCACCGACCGTCCTTGATGCCATAGATGCAGCCGTGAATCGACAGTTTCTGCCCGCGGTGCCAGGCGTTTTGCACAATGCTGGTGTGCCCGACGTTGGCCACTTGCTGGATCACGTTGAGCTCGCAGAGGCGGTCGACCCGCTCTTCTTCGGTTGGCAGTTTGGAGAGTTCTTCGCGCTTCTCGTAGTAAAGGTCACGAATCGACCGCAGCCAGCCATCGATCAAGCCGAACTGGCGATCCTGCATCGAAGCACGCACACCGCCGCAGCCATAGTGGCCGGTAACGAGGATGTGTTTGACCTTGAGCACGTCAACGGCGTACTGAATCACCGACAGGCAGTTGAGGTCGGTGTGCAGCACCACGTTGGCCACGTTGCGGTGGACGAACAGGTCGCCAGGCAGCATGCCGACAATCTCGTTCGCCGGTACGCGGGCGTCGGAGCAGCCGATCCAGAGGAATTCCGGCGTTTGCTGACGCGCCAGTTTGGCGAAGAAATCAGGATCTTCTTTGGTGATCGCGTCAGCCCAGCGCTCGTTGTTATCAATCAGATCTTGTAAGTCGTTCATGCAATGAAGCCTCGAGAATGATGCGCTGCTTTGACAGACAACCGCCCGTCGGGGTCACGCGCAAGATGCAGATTGCCGATGAGGCATATTACCGGTGTTCCCTGCCGGCGGAATTCCGGGCAGCCCAGTGGGTCTACCGTAGTAAGGCTCACAGTATGAGGAATTACCATGAATGATTCACGACGTCCGTACGATGCGGCGCAACCCGAGCCCATCGACGACAACGAAGACCGCATGGGTTCGCTGCAGGAGCTGGATTTCGACGAGGAAGAACCCAGCGCGAAAATCGGCGACGAACTGACGCAAACGGAACGCGAGCGACTGATACCGCGCGCGCGCGTGCGTGAAGCCGGCATGACCGGCGCCTCGACCGCTGATCATGAATCCACCGATGATGACATGAGCCCGGAAACGTTGATCCGTGAAGACGGTGCGCGGGATGCGCATGAGGCCGGTGACGATTACCGGGCCGATTGGGATTTGAGCATCGTCGATGAAGATGACATCGGCGGGGGTAATGGGTTGGATGAAGAAGAACTGGCGCGGCTGGATCCGCTGGATGGGAATCGGTGATCGTGGGTGTCAATGAGGACGCCTTCGCGGGCAAGTCGGATCGCCGCCCGCTCGCTCCTACGGGGAATTGCATTGCAGACGTAGGAGCGAGGCTTGCCCGCGAAGCTTTTAAGGCTCAATCCACCAAAGTGCAGGCCATGACCACGGCATCTTCGCGCCCACCCACCGCCGGATAATAATCCCGACGCCGGCCAATCTCGTTGAACCCGTACCGCTCATACAACCGAAACGCCGAGCGATTGCTGTCGCGCACTTCCAGAAAACATTCCCGCGCCTCAGCCTTGTAGGCAATCGACATCAGGTGCTCCAGCAGCGTCAAACCCAGGCCACGGCCCTGATTTTCCGGTTTGACGGTGATGTTCAGCAGGTGCGCTTCATCCAGAATGATCTGCACCACACCGTGCCCGACCTGCTGTGAACCTTCAAACATCAGCCAGATCTGGTACTTGCCCAGCCCATCGAGAAAAATCCCGCGGGTCCAGGGATGGCTGTACGCCGCGAATTCAATTTTCAGGACAGCGTCCAGGTCCGCCTCGGTCATCGGGCGAAACGATACAGCGTCACTCATTCGATTCTTTCCAGCGCGCCATCAGCCGACGCATGGCTTGCCAGACATCAGCCTTACGCTGTGGCTCTTCCATTAATAATTCCAGGCCCGGCAGGGCCCAGACCGCGCCCAGGCCTTCGACCTGAAGTTCACGATTGAAGGATTCGGCGTTGGCCTCGCCGGCAAAACGCACCGCCGGCAGGCCGATCAGCCACACGCAGACGCACGGTGCGTCTTCCAGCCGGGCCGAGAGAAAACCTTGTACGAAGTCACGAGCCGCTTCCGGGCCTTGATCCATGGTGCCGCGAACCAACAATGGCCAACGCACCGGTTCGCCGACAATTTGCGGGCTGTCCGGCAGACCGGCGGCGCGCAGCATGTCCTTGAGCAGCAAATACGCTGGATCGCGGGTCTGGAAGGTTTCGCCTGTGGGTAACTCCACCAGCAGCAGGCAACGACCGGCGCGCAGCAATTGCAGGGCAAATCGCGGTGGCGGCACGTCCGGCGCCTTGACCGCGACCGGTGCCTTTTCTTCTTCGACCTTGGCGTTGGTGCGCGTGCTGGCCAACGATGGCCGCGGCACCTCGATTTTTACCCGTTCGGCCGGTTTGACCACAGGTTCCGCAGGCGCATCGGCCACTGGAGCCAGCGCCACTGGCGCGACGACCAACGGCTCCGGCATTTCCAGCAGCTCGGGCCGCGAGGGCGCGGCGAAGGGCAATTCGGTGCGCGGCAGCCAATTGACCACCTGCATGGCGGTCAAATAAGCGCGGCGACGGGACTCGATTAGCAAAGGTCGGCCACTTGTGGATAACTAAAGTGCGCTGATTCTACCGCCCTTCGCTCAAGATCGCCCGCGCTTGATCGATACTCTTTCCCTTAGAAACAGCTACAGCCCGTCCCGAGAGTGAATCGCATCGGTCCCGATGCAGTACAATCGCGGCTTTTAATCGCCAACCAGCCGGCCATTCCGATGATCGAACCCAAGCGCGTCTTGCGCGCCCTCGCTGAACACTGGGCACTTCTGGAGCCACTGTGCGAGCACTTCGACCAAGGCACACTGAGCCTCAACGAACTGCGCACGCAACTGGCCGCCCAGCAACTCGACAGTACGCCGCAGGACATCACCAGCCTGCTGGACGTGTGGATCCGCCTCGACATTCTGGTTCCCGTGGCGAAAAGCCCGAACCGTTTCGAGCTCAACGCGCAGATCCACGACTTCCTCGCTTACCTGCGCCGTGAGCACCGCCTGGGCCTGTGCCTGGAAATCGAAGCCTATCTGCGTCATCTCGAACGCCTGGCCGGTTACATTCAGGACGCCTTCGACATCCGCGACGGCCACGACCTGGCGCGCCAATTGCGCCTGCTCGACATGCGTGTGCGCGATGTACTGAAGAAGCTCGCCAACGACGAACAGGCCCTGGTGGCCGTCGCCGAACGCGCCAAGACCAGCGACCGGCAGATTCCGCTGCGTCAGCGTTACGCCGAAGTACTGGCGACCTGGGACGAATACGTCGAGCCGATGATTCAGTTGGTGAACGCCGACGGCGCCTTCGAACAAGGCGTGCGCAAGGTCGAAAATGTCCTGTTGAAGATGCTCACCGAGCAGCAACGCCTCGGCCACCTGGTCGACGACGACATGCTGCTGCGCACCCACGCGCGCATCCTTGAAATGCAGACCAGCGCTCAGTTGACGCTGCGTCATGCTCGCGAACTGCTGCTGCCGCTGCGTGAAGAAGCTCGCCGTCACAACGCCGTGACCCGTGGCGCAGCGCTGGCCTTGTCGGCCATCCGTCGCAAAGGCATCGACGCGGTGCCACAAGCGGCGATGCCGATGTTCACCCGGCCGCAAAGCACCTTCCTCGGCAGCGCCAGTCAGGTCGAAGCCTACGTCTACGCGCTGGCCCGTTTCGAGCCGAAACCGGCGCGTTTCCCCAAGGCCCACAAGACCCAGAAAGGCGAAGCGCCGCGCGCACCACGTACCGTTCGCGAAATGCTTGAACGTTGTGAAGACGCGCTGCCGATGCCAGACCTGATGACCTGGCTGCTGGAACAGGAACCGAACGGCGCCACCGACGAATTGCTGTACTGGTTCTCGCGCCTGTCGCGGGAAAAACGCTTCAAACGCGAGCGTCTGGAACGCCGCGATTACCACACTCATGAGCACCAGGTCAGCCTGCGCTCCTTCGCCCTGCTCTCGGCCAGCGACACCGCCGCCGAGGATTCTGCGAGCATTCCACATGCATCTTGATCTATCCGAACTGTCCCAGCTGGCACCGATCTTTCGCGAGCTGTTCAAGGGCTACCACGTCAGCCGCCGCGATCCGGAGCTGTACGCGCAACTGTCGAACTTCCAGGACCAGTACCGCACGCTGTTCAAGGCACTGGGTTTTGAACTGGTCTGCGACACCCGCGGTTTCTACTACTTTGTGCCGGACCTCGCCGCCGCTGCGGTGAACAAGACCGCGCAGCGTCTGGCGCTGTTCACCTTTATCCTCGTCGAGCATCTGGCCGATCAGGGCCGTGACCCGATTGCCGTGCTCGATGGCGGCAGCCTCGGTCGCGATGAATTGCCGTCGTTGCTGGAAAAATACCGCGACCTGTTCATCCAGGCCGAAGTGCAGACCGTCGAAGAACTCGAAGAAAAAATCATGCGCCGCATGACACAGCTTGGGTTCGCCGGCGAAGAAAACGGCGTATACCGTTTCCTGCCGCCGATGCACCGTTTCCTCGACGTGTGCCTGTCGGTTCAGCAGGACCGTGACCTGGCCGCCAGCCTGCACAGCGTGCTGCCGCTGCCGGTTCCGGTACTGATCGACGACGACAGCGACGAAAAACTGCTGCAAACCGATGACCCGCTGGACTTGAGTGACTTCGCTGAAGAAAGCGAAGAAGACGCCCTGGCCCGCGCCATTGCCGAAGAACAGGAGACCGACGCATGAGCAAGGAACGCTACGGCATTCGCCGCTTTGCCCTTTTGAACACCGCCGGTTACAGCCTCGGCCTGTTTCCGCTGGAGGAACCGTTGTCGGTCTACGGCGCGAACAACCTCGGTAAATCTGCGTCGATCAACGCGTTGCAGTTCCCGATTCTGGCGCGCATGTCGGACATGAGTTTCGGCAAGTACAGCCTGGAACAATCCCGGCGTTTCTACTTCGCCTCGGACACCAGTTACATCCTGGTTGAAGTCTCGCTGCCCCACGGTCCGCACGTGATCGGCGTGGTCGGTCGCGGCCCGGGCGGTGGTTTCGGTCACCAGTTCTTTGCCTATGCCGGCAAACTCGACCTGGCCCATTACCAGAAAAACGACACCTGCCTGCGCCAGAAAGAACTGTTCACCAACCTTGAGCGCGAAGGCTTGAAAGCCTACGAACTCAAGCCGGATGAACTGCGTCGTTTGCTGGTCGGCGGCCACACCTCGATTCCGCTGGACCTGACCCTGATTCCTCTGCGCTCCACCAGCGAGCAGAGCCTGAAGACCTTCCGCGCGCTGTTCATCAACCTGCTGCACATGCGCGAAATCACCGCGGCCAAGCTCAAGCAATTGTTCCTCGATGCTTTCGAACACAGCCTGCGTTCCGGCAGCGTCGATTACATCGCTGCGTGCGAAGAAGCCTTCCGCGATGTACGACGCATGGAGCAGGACTACAACTCGCTGGTCACCGCCGGTCCGCTGGTTGAAGCGCTGGCCGCAGGCGTTGCCCAGCGCAATATCCTGCGCGGCAAGCTGCACCGGATCTCGCCGCTGCTCGATTCCTTGCTCGGCACCTGGTCGGACTACGCCAGTGCGCGCAAGGAAGAGCTGACGATTCAGGCCGAGCACTACCGCAACGAACAGGACGCGCTGCAAAACGATCAGCGTGGCGGCACACAGGAGCTGATGCGTCTGGAGCGGGAAATCACCGGTATCCAGCGCTGGCTCGGCGAGTTGTCGGTGCTCAAGCATCGCTTCGCGTTGGTGACTGACGTCAAGGTCCTTGAGCAGCAATTGCTCGCGGCCAAGGACGCGCACGATGAACTGGCCGGTGCGCTGGCACAGTCGCGGCAGTTCTCTGCCGAAGACCTGGAAGAGCGTCTGCGCGATCTGGAAAAACGTCTGAAGTCGGTGAAACAGCAACTCGATCACGCCGACAACAACAGTTACGCCCGTCTGCGTGAAGAATTTTCGCAACAGGATGTCGAGCGTCTGATGCGCCTGTTCAACAGCGCGCTGTTCAGCCTGCCGTTGGGCGAGCATGGCATCACGCTGGACGAGGACGGTCAGTGGGTCAAATCCATGGAACTGATCCTCGACGGCTTCAAAGGCGAGCGCTTCGAAGTACCGGGCCTGTCCATCGATATCTCGCACATTGAGCCTCCGGCGCTACAGGCCCTGGCGGACCGCGCCGCGTTGCGCGATCAGAAAGACCGCCTGGAAAAAGAACTCAAGCAACTGAAAACCCAGGCTGCCGTGGTCGCCGACCGCGCAGCGAGCAAGACCCAGACCGAAGCGCTGTACCAGCAAGTGCTGGACGCGCAGAAAGCCCTGGAAGATTTCCGTCGCGCGCAAACCCTGAGCGCCGAGGAAGACGACAAGCTTGAGCAACTGGCGCAGATGGAAGCGGCGCAGGAAGAACTGAAGCGCTCCAGCGACGCCTTCACCGAACGCGTCCAGCAACTGTCGGCCAAGCTGCAACTGGTCGGCCGGCAGATCGGCGACATGGAAGCCAAGCAGCGCACCCTCGACGACGCCCTGCGCCGCCGTCAGTTGTTGCCGGCAGACCTGCCGTTCGGCACGCCGTTCATGGACCCGATCGACGATTCCATGGACAACCTGTTGCCGCTGCTCAACGACTATCAGGACAGCTGGCAGGGCTTGCTGCGCAGCGATGGCCAGATCGACGCGTTGTACGCTCAGGTGCGCCTCAAAGGCGTGGCCAAGTTCGACAGCGAGGACGATATGGAGCGTCGCCTGCAACTGCTGATCAACGCGTATGCACACCGCACCGACGAAGCCCTGACCCTCGGCAAGGCACGCCGCGCCGCGGTTACCGACATCGCCCGGACCCTGCGTAACATCCGCAGCGACTACGACAGCCTTGAGCACCAACTGGCGCTGTTCAACCGCGAGATCAACAAGCGTCAGGTCTCCAACCTGCAGAGCTTCCGCATCGTGCTTGCGCCGAACAAGGAAGCGCTCAAGCACATCGACCAGATCATCCACAGTGCTGGTCAGTACGAAGAAGGCGAAACCCTCTCCGTGTTCGACCTGAGCCAAAGCGCCGATCAGGACAACAAGAACGAAGAAGCCAAGGAATACCTGGCGCGCCTGGTAGCGGCGAACCACAACCAGCTTGGCCTCAAGGACTTGTTCGAACTGGCGTTCGAGATCACCAAGGTCAATGGCCAACCGGTGATCCACACCGACATCGACGGCGCCGCGTCCAACGGCACGACGATGACCATCAAGGCGCTGACCAACATGTACTTGTTGCTGCACTTGATGGACCGCGACCAGGCCGGTCGCGTGCGCCTGCCGTACTACCTCGACGAAGCGGCGGACATCGACGAGAAAAACCAGGCAGCGTTGCTGGAAACCAGTCTGCAACTGGGCTTCGTGCCGATTCTGGCGAGTGTGAAGCCGCAGGTCTGCGCCAGTGTGGCGATTGACCTGGAAGGGGGTAGCGGGCCGAACGGGATCTACATCGATGAGGCGGACTGGAAGTACATCCGTCGTCACGATGAGGTGAAGGCTGCGGTTAATATTGAAGCGGATGAACCGGAGCTGGATGCGGTCTGATCGACGTTAATTCCAAGGCAATAAAAAAGGCCGCGATCCAATCGCGGCCTTTTTTTGTCTGGTGGTTATGTGTTGGCTATCCGGACCTCTTCGCGGGCAAGCCTCGCTCCTACAGGTTCGGTGCTGATCTGTAGGAGCGAGGCTTGCCCGCGAAGGCGTCATCCATGACGCCGATGGATTATTTACCGAGCGATATCTTCGGCGCCCAGGTCAGCCATTCATCTTCAAACTTGTCGAACAACGGGAAAGTTTGCTCCGGTCGCGCCGGGTTACCCATGCGATCCCCATCCGGCGTGGCGAACGCGATGCCGCCCTGAATCAGCGTCTCCAGCGATTCGGTACGAACCGTCGCGCCTTTGAACAAACCGTAGTCGAAACCAAAACCGCTGGTGTTCCAGAATCGTGTGCCGCTGCGCACCAACGGCGCGTACTTCGGCTCGATCAGGATGTGAATCAACACACGGTCAGCCGTCTGGCCCAGTTCATACCCCGTCACCTTGCCCACGGTGACTTCGCGATACGTCACTGGCACGCCGGTTTTCAACGAACCGCGGCGAGCGGCGCTGAGAACCAGACTTAACCCGGCTTCCTGTTTGGCGGTTTCAGGAGGATTGGCCAGCGCTACGAAGTTATTCTGCGACCCGAGGTTTTTCGCGGCCGGCTGCACTTCGATATATTGGCCGGTCACCAGGGTTTCCAGGTTCGACGTTTTGAGCAGACCCAGCTCGGGCTTGACCACCCAGAACTGACTGCCGGCCCGAGCGATACGCTCCGGCACTTCGGTGATCCGGGCGGTGAGCATCACCGATTGCAGGTCATCCGTGAGGTCGACGTCTTCAATCTTGCCGACGTCCAGACCTTTGAATCTCACCGGTGTGCCGCTGCGCAAGCCATCGGCGCGATCGACCTTGATCGTGATCACGGCGCCTTTCTGGTTGGCTTCGTCATGGCTGGCGAACAGACGGAAACGCGGGATTTTCTTTTGCAGCGGGGCTTTGGCCAGCGGGGTTTCGAAGGCGATACCGCCGGCCATCAGGCTTTGCAACGATTCACTTTTGACCTGGATTCCGCCAGTCAATCCGCCCGTGAGCGTAATGCCACTGGCATTCCAGAATCGGGTAGAGGCGTTAACCAACCCTTCGTATTCCTTTTCGATGTGTACACCGATCACCAACTGTTTTTTCTTGTGCGAGAACTGATAGCTCTGGACCGAACCGACCTTGACCTGCTTGTAGAGAATCGGACTGCCGACTTCCAGCGAACCAAGATTTTCGGTAAACAACACCAGGTGCAGGCCCGGCGAGCGCAAATCCAGCGGCGGCGCCTTGGCCCTTGCCACGAACTCACGTTGTGGTGCTGCGCCTTTATCGCCGGGACGCACAGCGATGTAGTTACCTTTGACCAACGCTTCAAGCCCGGTGATACCGGCCAGGGAGATCGACGGTTTGACCACCCAGAATTGAGTGCCTTCGACCAGGTAATCTTCGGCCAGAGGATCAAGGGTCAGTTCAGCGGTAGCACCGGACAGATCGGGATCGATCTTCAACGCTTTCAGATTGCCGACCTGAATGCCTTTGTACATCACCGGCGTACGACCGGCCTGCAGGCCTTCGAAATCGCTGAGTTTGACCTTGACCCGTATACCGGCCGCCGCCGCATCGAAGTCCTCATAAAGACGGAACGGCAGGCTCGGATCGGTGGGCGGGCTGTCCCTGCGGTTTTCCGGCGTGGCAAACGCGATACCGCCGGCGACGATGCTGGCCAGGGACTCACTGCGCACTTTCACACCAGACAGGTTGGCGTCGATGCTGATGCCGCTGGCATTCCAGAAACGTGTGTGTTTGCGTACAAGCTTGGCGTAGGTGGGCTCGATGAACACTTTGAGCTCAACTGTGCTTTGGTCTTCGGACAGCAAGTAACTTTTGATCTGGCCTACTTTGATCTGCTTGTAGAACACCGGGCTGCCACGGTTCAGCGAACCGAGGCGGTCAGCCTTGATGGTCAGGTGCAACCCGGGCTGGGCATCCGACAGCGGCGGTTCTTCAGCCAGGGCCTTGAACCGGCGTGTGGGCTCACCCTCCCCCGGACTGATCGCGACGTAGTTACCGGAGACCAGGGTTTCCAGGCCAGTGATACCCGCCAGGGTCACGCTCGGCTTGACGAGCCAGAAGCGTGTGCTGGTCCGCAGGTATTGCTCCACGTCCTTGTTCATCTCAACGGTGGCGATCACCCCTTTGGAGGCACCTTCATCATCGAGCGTGAGGGTTTTCACCTTGCCGACCGACATGCCTTTGTAGACCACTTCGGTCTTGTTGGCCTGAATGCCTTCACCGCTTTCAAAACGTACCTGAATCTCGATGCCGGTCTCGTTGTAGGCACGCCAGCCGAGCCAGCCGCCGATGATCAAGGCGATCAGGGGCAACACCCAAATGGCTGACCAGTTCGAGGCCGGTCGGGTTTTCGCTGTGGGCAAATCAGTCATGGTCGTCGTCCGACTCCGTGTTATCCCAAATCAGTCGGGGATCGAAAGTTACTGCGGCAAGCATCGTCAGAATCACCACACTGGCGAAAGCGATGGCGCCAAGATTGGCTTCGACACTGGCAAGCCGTCCAAAATTCACGACCGCCACCAGGATGGCAATCACAAAGATATCGAGCATTGACCAGCGACCGATGAACTCGATAAAGCGGTACATCCAAATCCGTTGACGAGCCGAAAGCGGCTGGTGGCGCTGCACCGAAAACAGCAGCAAGGCGATGCCCACCAATTTGAACGTGGGCACCAGAATACTGGCGATAAAAACCACGGCGGCGATGGGAATCATGCCGTGTTGAACCAGTTGGATCACACCGGACATGATGGTGCTGGGATCGCCCTGGCCGAGGGAACTGACCGTCATGATCGGCAGTACGTTGGCCGGAATGTAGAGAATCGCCGCCGTGATCAGCAACGCCCAGGTACGAGCGAGGCTGTTGGGGCGGCGGGCGTGAACCAGCGCACCGCAGCGGGTACAGACCTGCTCGTCGGTGTCAGCTTCCTGCTTGTTCAATTCATGGCATTCGGCACAAATCAGAATGCCTGCATCAATCGCCCGCATGGGCATCCTCTCCTGATAAAGCCTGCCAGATCTGATGGGGCGACATCACGACCTCCAACCAGACCTGGACCAACAACAAACTGATAAAGCACGCCAGGCCGAGACCGATGGTGATTGCTGCCATATCTGCCAGTTTGACGATCGCCACCAGCACGCCCATGAGGTAAACCTCGAGCATCCCCCAATCGCGTAGATGGTGATAAATCCGATAGAGCAACAAACCGTAGCTACGGCCGATATCAAAACGAATGCTCAGCAGCACGGCCAGTTGGCAAAGCAGCTTGAGCAACGGGATCCCCATGCTGCACAGGAACACAATCACTGAGACGCCTTGCATTCCGGTATCGAACAGGCCGACAACGCCGCTCCAGACAGTATCTTGCGACGACTGCCCGAGTAGATTGAGCTGCATGATGGGTAAAAAGTTCGCCGGGATGTACAACAACAGCGCGGAGATGACCAAGGCGAGACTACGTTGCACAACATTGTGCCGGTGGGCATAGAGTTCGTAACCGCATCGCGGGCACAGGGCTTTCTCGCCATGGGCGAGCTTAGGCTTGCGCATCAGCAAGTCGCACTCATGGCACGCCACCAAGTCGTCCAGCGGTAATTCTGACAGCCCGGGGGCGTCAACCGGATCTGGCATAAAGGCACTGACTCCGAAAAAGTTGGACCTATTCTAGTGTCCTGAGTCGAAAATAACTGTGCAAATTTGTGCTCGTGCGGAGCGTGCTTTTTTTGCGGGCAAAACAAAACCCCA
>NZ_AKJI01000027.1:0-88793 GCF_000282415.1 Pseudomonas sp. GM60 | reverse complement strand
AGATCGGCTGGCCACTGCCGTGGATGGTCGGCTCGTTGCTGGCGATCATCCTCGTGCGTTGCCTGACGCCCTGGCAATTGGCCGAAATCCCTGGCGGCCGCAAGGTCGGCCAGTGGGTCGTCGGCATCGGCATCGGCCTGCACTTCACCCCGGTGGTGATGGAGCAGGTGTTGAGCCACTTTGGCCTGATCTTCTTCGGTGCGTTGATCACCAGCCTGTCCGCCGTGGTCGGGGTCTGGTTGATGCGCCGTACCGGTGAGGATCGCGCCACCGCATTCTTTTCCAGCATGCCCGGCGGCTCAGGGGAGATGGTCAACCTTGGCGCACGCAATGGCGCGGTGCTCAGTCGCGTAGCGGCCGGGCAAAGCCTGCGGGTGCTGGTGGTGGTGCTTTGCGTACCGGCGGCGTTCAAGTATTTGCTGGGCGACGGCGTGCCGGTCTTTCATCCGACGGCCGTCAACTGGTGGTGGCTGGCCCTTCTATTTCCGGCGGGCGCCTTGGCAGCGTGGATTTGGGAACGTTTGCGTCAACCCAACCCGTGGCTGTTCGGGCCGTTGTTGGTCAGTGCGGCGGTGAGCATTGGTTGGGATCTGCACATTGGTTTGCCCAACGGCGCTAGCCAGATTGGCCAATGGCTGATCGGCAGTGGCTTGGGCTGCCACTTCAATCGGCAGTTTTTCCGGCGTGCGCCCTCGTTTATGGGGCGGACGTTGATTGGTACGGTGTTGACCATGTTGATCGCCACGGCGGCAGCCTTGGGATTGAGTGCGCTGACACATCTGGATTTGCGTTCGCTGACCCTGGGCATGATGCCCGGCGGGATTGCGGAGATGAGCCTGACGGCGGAGACCCTGCAATTGTCGGTGCCGCTGGTGACGGCGATGCAGGTGATGCGGCTGTTGTTTGTGTTGTTTCTGGCGGAGCCGTTGTTCAAGTATTGGAATCGGAATCCGGATTCGGTCTGATAGACCGAGTCGCCCCCATCGCGAGCAGGCTCACTCCCACACTGGATCTCCAGTGAACACAAATTTTGTGATCATCCGAGATCCAGTGTGGGAGTGAGCCTGCTCGCGATGGGGCCCGCCCTGCTAACCCATCAAACCGGCGGCAACCGCCAATCAATCGGCGTCTCGCCATTCTGCTCAAGAAACTTGTTGGTCCGGCTGAAGTGCCCGCACCCGAGAAACCCGCGATAAGCGGACAGCGGTGACGGATGCACCGACGTCAGCACCAGATGCTTGGTCGCGTCGATCAGCTTCTGTTTGCTCTGGGCATGTGCGCCCCACAGCATGAACACCAGATGCGGTTGCTGTTGGCTGACCACTTCAATGATCCGGTCGGTAAAAAACTGCCAGCCCTTGTCCTTGTGCGCATTGGCATTGGCGCGCTCGACAGTCATGGTGGTATTGAGCATCAACACGCCCTGATCGGCCCAGCTCTGCAGATAACCGTGATTGGGAATGTCGATGTTCAGGTCGCGTTTCAACTCCTTATAGATGTTCACCAGCGACGGTGGCGCCGGCACGCCCGGTTGCACCGAGAAGCACAATCCATGGGCCTGGCCTGGCCCGTGATACGGATCCTGACCGAGAATGACGACCTTGACCTTGTCCAGCGGCGTCGAGTTGAGCGCGTTGAAAATCATCGGGCCCGGCGGATAAATCTCCTTGCCGGCCGCACGCTCCTGTTGCAGGAAATCGCGCAACTCTGCCATGTAGGGCTGGTCGAATTCGGCACGCAGTGCCTCCTTCCAGCTCGGTTCGAGTTTGATACGGTCGTCAGCAGTCATGGTTACATCCGGCAAAAACAATGGGGCGAACCCTAGGAAACCCCATCACGCTTGTCAATTGATCTGACGCAGATCCGGCACTTTCCTGCATTGCGATCATACTGAACGCTCAAATTCCCGATCGAGGTCACGATGAATCTGCACTTCGAAGAACTCACCGGCACCGATGGCGCCCGCATCGGCGTTGCCAGCCTGGATGCCGAAAAATCCCTGAACGCCCTGTCCTTGCCAATGATCAACGCCCTGCGCGATCAACTGGACGCTTGGGCCAAGGATCCGCAAATCGTCTGCGTGCTATTGCGCGGTCATGGCGCCAAGGCCTTTTGCGCCGGTGGCGAAGTGCGCAGCCTGGTGGAAGCCTGTCGCGCGCACCCCGGCGTAGTGCCCCCGCTGGCCGCAACTTTCTTCGCAGCGGAATACCGGCTGGACTTCAGCCTGCACACCTACCCGAAACCGCTGATCTGCTGGGGTCACGGTTATGTACTCGGCGGCGGCATGGGCCTGCTGCAGGGCGCGAACATCCGCATTGTCACCCCGAGCAGCCGTTTGGCGATGCCGGAAATCAGCATTGGTTTGTATCCGGATGTCGGTGCCAGTTGGTTTCTGTCGCGCCTGCCCGGCAAGCTCGGCTTGTTCCTCGGCCTGACCGGCGCGCACATGAACGGTCGCGATGCGATCGATCTGTGCCTGGCCGACCGCTTCCTGCTCGATGAACAGCAAGAAGAGCTGATCGAAGGCTTGCTGCAATTGAACTGGCAAGAACAGACGCCGATGCAGCTCAACAGCCTGCTCAAGGCCCTGCAGCAGGAAGCGCTGGCGCGAATGCCCGAAGCCCAGTGGCTGCCGCGCCGCCAGCAGATCGACGAATTGCTGGATGTCAGTGATGTACGTTGCGCCTGGAAAGCCATCAGCCAACAGCGTGATAGCACGGACTTGGTACTTAGCCGCGCAGCGCGGACCCTGAGTGAAGGTTCGCCGCTGACCGCTCATCTGATCTGGCAACAGATCGCCCGCGCCCGGCATATGTCGCTGGCTCAGGTTTTCCAGATGGAATACACCTTGAGCCTCAACTGCTGCCGGCATCCGGAGTTCAGCGAAGGCGTGCGTGCGCGGTTGATCGACAAAGACCAGAAACCGCACTGGCATTGGCCTGATATCAATCACGTGCCGGATACGGTGGTGGAGGCGCATTTTCGCAAGGTCTGGGAAGGCCGGCATCCGCTGGCGGATTTGTAAGGTCACAAAACGAAATGTGGGAGCGGGCTTGCTCGCGAAGGCGGTTTGTCATTCATCAATGATGTGACTGACAATCCGCCTTCGCGAGCAAGCCCGCTCCCACAGGTATTGCATTCAACTCATGTTATCGGTGGCTGCCTCGGCCAGAGTGATCGCCGCGACCGTAGTGGTCACCTCGTCCACCGTGATTGCGTCCGCCACCACGGTAATCATTGTTCCAATTGCCACGGTTACGGCCATCCCAACCGCCCCGGCCATTGCCGTCCCAACCGCGCCCCTGATGCGCCCGGTAATCGCTTCGTGGCGAAGGCTGGTAATAACGCGGTGCCGGTTGATACACCCGCGGCTGGTAGTAGTACCGCGGCGTTGGCTGGTAATAGCGAGCCGGTGGTGAGTAATACCGGCGCGGCGAGGTGTAGTAACCGCCACTGGAGTAGTAACCCCCGCCATCTGAGTAGTACGGCGCGGGGGACGTGTAAACCTCGGAACTGTAGTAGCTGCCTCCTCCATCGGCATAGGGCACGCACGCGCCAAGTGACAATCCCAATACAGCCATCAGAAGAATTGGGCGGAGCTGTTTTCGACAGAGCATGGCGGCCTCCTGGACCGCGAGTGAGCCACACCAGCGACGCTGGCGAGCGACAGTCAATTATTCGGTGACTGTCGAAAGATCAGACATCGTTTTCGACATCCGGTGCGCTCTTGAAACAAGTTGAAACATCTAGCCGATGAAAGGTTTTTCATCTATTCACCCGCTGATTAATGGTGCCGCCCATGGTATCCACCGCCGTAATAACGAGGGTGATGCCCGCCCCAATAGTAGTAGCGATAGCCACCGTAAAAGCGCGGGCCATAGTAATAACGCGGGCCGTAATAGTAGGAATACGGCGCATAGCCGGGATAGTAATAAGGCGTGGAATACACGTCGTAGGTGCCGGCGTAGTAATAGCAGCCGGACAACCCGACACCGAGCACAACGCCCAGTAACAGTCGACGAAACATGGCGGCCTCCTGAAAGACCACAGCCGATACAGCCGGCTGACACCTGTTTTGACTGGCAATGCGTTGGCGAGTGCCGGACGACGCCCGACCTTCGGATCAGCGGCCAGCCACGCTGCATCTCAGTGCACGGGCGCACCATCACAAAGCAGCGAACGGCCCTTGCGCCCTCCCGAAAAATGGCAATCCCCCGGCCCAGAGCGCTTCGAGCGACTTGGCACGGCTCTCGCTTTAGCAAACCCGTGCAGGAGTCATCACAGGTTCGCGGCACCACAATTTGCAATGGCTGACTAGGGTTCCGGCTCGCTAACGCGAGTGGCTGGTCCGAGAGTTGGCGACCTCCAGTTGAGGTTACACGGCGGGACAAAAGCCCGGGAGACAAGCCACCGTTCGCGGTGCCGCATTGACTCCTGCCCGCCCTTGATCAACTGGAGAACCACCATGTCCCGACTTCGTTTACCCGCCCTCCTCGCCGCTGCCTTCGCAGCCATCGTGAGCGTCTCGTCCCAGGCCGCGCCAAAAGACCACTTCAGCGTCTGCTGGACCATTTATGCCGGCTGGATGCCCTGGGAATACGCAGGCAGCCAAGGCATCGTCGACAAATGGGCGAAGAAGTACGGCATCAAGATTGATGTGGTGCAGCTCAATGACTACGTCGAATCCATCAACCAATACACCGCCGGCCAGTTCGACGGCTGCACCATGACCAACATGGACGCGCTGACCATTCCGGCCGCCGGCGGCGTCGACAGCACCGCGCTGATCGTCAGCGACTTTTCCAACGGTAACGACGGCATCGTGCTCAAAGGCGACGGCAAGAAAGTCGCCGACCTCAAGGGCATGGACGTCAATCTGGTCGAGCTCTCGGTGTCCCATTACCTGCTGGCCCGGGCCCTGGATTCGGTAGACCTCACCGAGAAAGACCTGAAAGTGGTCAACACCTCCGACGCCGACATCTCCGCCGCTTTCAACACGGAGCAGGTCAACGCCGTCACCACCTGGAACCCGATGCTCTCGGACATCAAGGCCAAGCCGGGCGTGACCGAAGTGTTCAATTCCAGCCAGATCCCCGGCGAGATCATGGACATGATGGTGGTCAACAGCGCCACCCTCAAAGACAACCCGGCCCTGGGCAAGGCACTGACCGGCGCCTGGTTCGAAGTGGTCGAGTTGATGAACGCGAAAAACGCCGCCAGCAAGGCTGCGCTCGAACACATGGCCAAGGCCTCGGGCACTGACCTCGCGGGTTTCCAGGCGCAACTCGACACCACCAAACTGTTCGCCACGCCGCAAGAAGCCCTGGCGTTCTCCACCAGCAAGCAACTGCCGGAAACCATGCGCAAGGTCGCGGAGTTTTCCTTCCAGCACGGCTTGCTCGGTGAAGGCGCCAAGGACACCAGCGCGGTCGGCATGGCCTTCGCCAACGGCGTGACCAGCGGCGACAAGAGCAACCTCAAGCTTCGCTTCGATCCGAGTTACGTGCAGATGGCTGCCGACGCCAAGCTGTAACAAGAGGACCTGGCCATGCGCCTGATCAATCGCCACCCGGATCGCCCGAGTCGCCTGTTGTTGGTGATCCTGCCGTTCGCCCTGGTGCTGTTCGCCTACTTCATGGGCTCGGCCGAACGGCTGCTGGACAACCCTAACGACAAGCTGTTGCCGAGCGCCGTGCAAATGACCGACGCGGTGAAGCGCCTGGCGTTCACCGCCGACAGCCGCACCGGCGAATACGTGCTGTGGCAGGACACCGCGTCCAGCCTGCGTCGCCTGGCCATCGGCCTCGGCATCAGCGCGTTGGCCGGGTTGTGCCTGGGCATCGCCGCCGGCACGCTGCCGTTGTTCGGCGCGCCGTTGTCGCCGTTGCTGACGGTGCTGTCGATGGTGCCGCCGCTGGCGATCCTGCCGATTCTGTTCATCGTCTTTGGACTGGGGGAGTTATCGAAAGTGATGCTGATCGTCATCGGCATCACCCCGTGCCTGGCGCGGGATCTGGAACAACGCGCCCGGGAAATACCGGTCGAGTTGCTGATCAAGGCCCAGACCCTCGGCGCTTCGACCTGGACGCTGATGCTGCGCGTGGTGCTCCCGCAATTGTTGCCGCGCCTGCTGATCTCGTTGCGGCTGATGCTGGGTTCGGCGTGGTTGTTCTTGATCGCCGCCGAAGCCATCGCCTCTACCGACGGTCTCGGTTACCGGATTTTCCTGGTGCGCCGTTACCTGGCGATGGACGTGATCCTGCCGTACGTGGTGTGGATCACCCTGCTCGCCTGGCTGATGGATTGGGGCCTCAAGCGCCTGACTCAACGTGCGTTCCCTTGGTATGAAGGAGCCCGCGCATGAGCTTCATCACGGTAAAAAACGTCTGGCAGCAATACGCCGATCAAGTGGTGCTCGAAGGCTTGAACCTGAACGTCAACGAGGGTGAGTTCTGCACCTTGGTCGGCGCGTCGGGCTGCGGCAAATCGACCTTCCTGCGCCTGTTGCTCGGCCAGGAACGCGCCAGTCGCGGCGAGATTCTGCTGGACGGTCAACTGCTGGCCGGCGAACCGGATTCGAGCCGTGGCGTGGTGTTCCAGCGCTACTCGGTGTTCCCGCACCTGACGGTGCTGGACAACGTCGCCCTCGGCCTCGAACTGCCGCGCTCACCGCTGCTTGGGCGCCTGTTCGGCAGCGCTAAAAAAGACGCCCGCGAACAGGCCTCGGTGCTGCTGCAAAAGGTCGGCCTCGGCCACTCGCTGGACAAGTACCCGGCGCAGCTGTCCGGCGGCATGCAGCAACGGTTGGCCATCGCCCAGGCGCTGATCATGAAACCCCGCGTGTTGCTGCTCGACGAACCGTTCGGCGCGCTCGATCCGGGCATCCGCAAAGACATGCACGCCTTGCTGCTGGAGCTGTGGCGCGAGACGCAACTGACGGTGTTCATGGTCACCCACGACCTGTCCGAAGGTTTCAGCCTCGGCACCCGCTTGCTCGTATTCGACAAGGTCCGCGTCGACCCGCACGCCCCCGGCGCCTATGGCGCGCGCATCACTTACGACATCCCTTTGAACAGCGACCGCCGCGCCACGCGCGCCGCCGTCGATGCTCTGCCGACTGAATTGGCGGGCACGCTTCGTACCGCATAAGAGGATTTTTCACATGACTGATTCGACCCAACTGTTCCCGCCCTTCGCCGAGGAAATGCTCCCCGGCGGCGGCCATCGCTCCTTCGTATTGAAACGCGGCCAATTGCTGCGCCTGACCGACCTGCGCGGTGGCGCCAACGTCAGCCTGACGCTGCTCAACGCCAACGAAAAAACCGAACGCCTGAACCTGCCCGACAGCCTCAAATGCCAACACACCGCCAAGCTCACCACGGGCCATTGTTTGTACTCGGACATGGGCCGCGTGCTGGCGGCAATCACCGCCGACACCTGCGGCTGGAGCGACAGCCTCGGCGGCGTGCTGTGCGCTGAAGAAGTCGCGGAAAAATACGGCGCAGGCCGCTATCAGGAACTGCGCAACGGCTTCTTCCGCAACGGCACCGACAACCTGTTGGTGGAACTCGGCAAATGGGGTTTGGGCCTGTCGGACTTGCTGATGACCCTCAACCTGTTCAGCCGCGTGAACGTCGATGAAGCCGGGCGTTTTCACTTCGTCGAAGGCAACTCCAGGGCCGGCGACTACATCGAGTTGTACGCGCCGATGGACACGCTTGTGGTGCTCACCGCCCTGCAACATCCGATGGACCCGTCGCCGGAATACGCACCAAAACCATTGAAGCTGAGCTGGATGAACGCAGACGCCAGTGTCGCCGAACACTGCCGCACCTCGCGCCCGGAAAACGAGCGCGGCTTCATCAACACCGACCGCCTGTTCGCCTGAGGATCGCTGCCATGTCACTCGCAATCGCTACCGCTCAAAAGCATCCAGAAACAGCGGTCTACCGCGCCACCATTCCCGCCGGCGAACCGTGGCTGATGGAGGTCAAGGCCGGCCAGACCCTGCGCATCCTCGACCTGGAAGGCAATCAGGCGATTGATACGCTGTTCTACAGCGTCGCCAATCCGAAAGAACGCTACGACGTGCAACGCACCTTGCGCCGGCAGAACAGCGTCTACCTGAGCACCGGCAGCGTGCTCTATTCCAACCTCGGCAAACCGATGCTGACCATCGTCGCCGATACCTGCGGACGCCACGACACCCTCGGCGGTGCCTGCGCGCAAGAGAGCAACACCGTGCGCTACGCCCTGGAAAAACGCTACATGCACAGCTGCCGCGACAACTACCTGCGCGCCTGCGTCCACGACGGTCGACTGGGCAAGGGCGACATCGGGCCGAACATCAACTTCTTCATGAACGTGCCGGTCACGGCGGATGGCGGGCTGACCTTTGAGGACGGTATTTCGGCGCCGGGCAAGTACGTGGATTTGCGGGCGGAGATGGACGTGATCGTGCTGATTTCCAATTGTCCGCAACTGAATAACCCGTGCAATGCCTACAACCCTACGCCTGCGGAGCTGCTGGTATGGAATTGAAACTGAACCGTCTGCGTCGCTGGTTGTTTGCCCTGTGCCAGGCCCGTTCCGGGCAGTGCCTCAAACCTCAGGAACACCACCACCCACTGTAGGAGCGAGCCTGCTCGCGAAAAACCCAAGTGCGCCGCGGGGCATCTGGTTTTACGCGTAATCGTTCACGACCATCGCGAGCAGGCTCGCTCCTACAGGGGTCGGTGGTGGTTTGAAGTGAATTGGTTTTTTCCGCCGGGGACGACCCCGGCGCCCAACGAAAAACTGCGGGACGGCCCGCATCCCCTCCAGGGGTTATGCCATGTTCGAAAAAGTCCTGATTGCCAACCGTGGCGCCATTGCCTGCCGCGTCCTGCGCACCTTGCGTGAACTGCACGTCAAAGGTGTCGCCGTTTACTCCGAAGCCGATGCCGCGAGCCTGCACATCCTGCATGCCGATGAAGCCCACAGCCTCGGTGAAGGCGCGGCCGCCGGCACCTATCTGGCGGTCGATAAAATCCTCGCCATCGCCAAAGCCAGCGGCGCCACGGCGATCCATCCCGGCTACGGTTTCCTCTCGGAAAACGCCGCGTTCGCCGAAGCCTGCGAGGCGGCCAATATCGCATTCATTGGCCCGACGCCAGAACAGTTGCGCGTGTTCGGCCTCAAACACACCGCGCGCGCCCTGGCCAAGCAACACGACGTGCCGATGCTCGAAGGCACCGAGCTGCTCGACAGCCTCGACGCGGCATTGATCGCCGGCGATCAGGTCGGCTATCCGGTAATGCTCAAAAGCACTGCCGGTGGTGGTGGCATCGGCATGCGCGTGTGTCGCAGTGCTGACGAGTTGAGTGAATCCTTCGAAGCCGTAAAACGCCTCGGCCAAAACAATTTCAGCGATGCCGGCGTGTTCATCGAGAAGTACATCCAACGCGCCCGACACCTGGAAGTTCAAGTGTTCGGCGACGGTCGCGGTGAAGTGATCGCCCTCGGCGTGCGCGACTGTTCGGTACAACGGCGCAACCAGAAAGTCCTCGAAGAAACCCCGGCGCCGAACCTGCCCGACGGCATGGCCGATGAGCTGTGCGCGGCGGCGATCAAACTGGCAAAAGCGGTGAACTACCGCAGCGCCGGCACCGTGGAATTTGTGTTCGACAGCGCAGACCAGCGCTTCTACTTTCTGGAAGTGAACACCCGTTTGCAGGTGGAGCACGGCGTCACCGAACAGGTGTGGGGCGTGGATCTGGTGCGCTGGATGGTGGAACTGGCGGCGGGTGATTTGCCGCCGTTGAGCGTGTTGAGCCAAGGTTTGAAAGCCGAGGGGCATGCGATTCAGGCGCGGCTTTATGCGGAAGATCCGGGGCGCGATTTTCAACCGAGCCCCGGTTTGCTGACGGCTGTGAACTTCCCCACCGCCGACGGCAAACAGCTGCGGATCGACACCTGGGTCGAGGCCGGTTGCGAGATACCGCCGTACTTCGACCCGATGATCGCCAAGGTCATCTGCTGGGCGCCGACCCGCGAACAAGCGCGTGCGGATTTGCATCAAGCACTGGGCGACAGCCAGCTCTACGGCGTGGAAACCAACCGCGACTACCTGCGGCAGATTTTGCTCGACGCGCCGTTCACCAGCGGCCAACCGTGGACCCGTTGCCTCGAAGGTCTGGTGTATCAGGCCAACACTTTTGAAGTGCTCAGCGCCGGCACTCAAACCAGCGTTCAAGACTATCCGGGGCGACTCGGTTATTGGGCCGTGGGCGTGCCGCCGTCAGGGCCGATGGACAGTCGCGCATTGCGATTGGGCAACCTTTTGCTGGGTAACGACGAAGGCGCCGCCGCGCTGGAAATCACCATGAGCGGGCCGTTGCTGCGCTTCAATTGCGACGCGGTGGTGGCGGTCACCGGAGCAGTGATTCCGCTGACGTTGAACGGTGAAACCGTGGCGATGAACACGGCGCTGCTGGTTCCGGCAGGCACTACGTTGAGTCTCGGCACGATTGCTGGCGCAGGCGCCCGCAGCTATCTGTGTGTGCGCGGCGGACTGCAGGTGCCCAACTATCTGGGCAGCAAAAGCACCTTCACCCTCGGACAGTTTGGTGGCCATGGTGGTCGCGCATTACGGGCCGGTGATGTGTTGCATGTGCCGGCGTTGACCGATCACAGCGTCGGCGAGCAACTGCCTGCAATTGCTGAGCTGCCTGCCGTGCGGCAAATCCGGGTGATCTACGGCCCCCATGGCGCACCGGAATATTTCACCGAAAACTACATCGGCACGTTTTTCGAGACGCAGTGGGAAGTGCATTTCAACTCCAGCCGCACCGGCGTGCGCCTGATCGGGCCGAAGCCGGAATGGGTGCGTGCTGACGGTGGTGAGGCGGGGCTGCACCCGTCGAATATTCACGACAATCCGTACGCGATTGGCGCCGTGGATTTCACCGGGGACATGCCAGTGATTCTGGGGCCGGACGGCCCGAGCCTCGGCGGGTTTGTGTGCCCGGTGACGGTGATCGAGGCGGATCTTTGGCAACTCGGCCAGCTCAAGGCCGGGGACAAAGTGCAGTTCTCGCCAGTCGATATCAAAACCGCCCGCACCCTCGCCCTGAAATGGAATACCCCTTGTAGGAGCCGGCTTGCTGGCGATGGGGCCCTAACAGACACCGCGTCAATTTCATCGCCAGCAAGCCGGCTCCTACAGGGGGTTGTATCGCCTGTGGTTTTGGATTTGGGTCAGGACGATACGCGGTTGGTTGCGCGACTGTCGGGGGATACGCACCTGTTGCTTGAGATTGGCGCACCGGAACTGGACCTGGTCCTGCGCTTCCGCGCCCACGCCCTCATGCAAGCCCTGGAATGCAAACACCTGCACGGTGTGATCGACCTCACACCCGGCATCCGCTCGTTGCAAGTGCACTACCAACCCGAGCAACTGCCGCTGGCCGATCTGCTCGGTATCGTCGCCGGTGAATGGGACGCGGTGTGCGCCGCCAAGGATCTGCAAGTGCCCTCGCGCATCGTCCATCTGCCGCTGTCCTGGGACGACCCGGCCTGCCAATTGGCGATCGAGAAATACATGACCACCGTGCGCAAGGACGCACCGTGGTGCCCGAGCAATCTGGAGTTCATCCGCCGCATCAACGACCTGCCGAACCTCGATGAAGTACAGCGCACGGTGTTCGACGCCAGCTATCTGGTGATGGGGCTGGGCGACGTCTACCTCGGCGCGCCGGTCGCCACCCCGCTCGACCCGTGCCATCGCCTGGTGACCACCAAATACAACCCGGCCCGCACCTGGACTGCGGAAAACTCGGTGGGCATCGGCGGCGCGTACATGTGCGTGTACGGCATGGAAGGCCCCGGCGGTTATCAGTTCGTCGGTCGCACGTTGCAGATGTGGAACCGCTACCGCGAAGTCGCCGCGTTCGATGGCAAACCGTGGTTGCTGCGCTTCTTCGACCAGATCCGTTTCTACCCGGTGAGCGCCGATGAACTGCTGCGCATCCGTCGGGATTTCCCCCTCGGGCGCTTCGATTTGAACATCGAACACAGCCAGTTGAACCTCGCGGATTACCAGGCGTTCCTGACCAAAGAGTCCTCGAGCATTGCAGCTTTTCGGGATCAACAGAAAGGCGCGTTCAACGCCGAGCGCGAGCGCTGGATCGCCAGCGGCCAGGCCCACTTCGACAGTGAGGAAGCGGCCCCGGAAACGACCGAAGACGCACCGTTGGCCAGTGGCGAAATGAGCGTCGACAGCCACATCGCCGGCAACCTCTGGCAGGTCCAGGTGGAGACCGGCAGCCGCGTCGCCGCCGGCGATGTGCTGGTGATTCTGGAGTCGATGAAGATGGAAATCCCGCTGCTCGCACCGATGGCCGGCGTGGTACGCGAAATCCGCGTGCAACCGGGGTCGGCCGTGCGCGCCGGACAGCGCGTCGTGGTGCTGGAACTCGACTGAACCCATTTTGCAAAGGACTCACTTCATGCCCATCAATCTGCAACTCGACGCCCTGCGCAGCGCTTATCGCGACGCCAGCATCACACCGCGACAGCTGCTGCTGGCCCTGCGCGATAAAGCCGCCGCCCTGAACCCGGACTATCACCTGTTCATTCATTTGCTCAGCATTGAAGAACTGGAGCCGTACCTCGCCGCGCTCGACGGCCGCGATATCGACAGCCTGCCGCTGTACGGCGTGCCGTTCGCGATCAAGGACAACATCGATCTGGCGGGCATTCCGACCACGGCAGCGTGCCCGGCATTTGCCTATGTGCCGCAGCAGTCGGCGACCATCGTCGAGCAATTGCTGGCGCTGGGCGCGATTCCGCTGGGCAAGACCAACCTCGACCAGTTCGCCACCGGCCTCAACGGCAGCCGCTCGCCGTATGGCGCGTGCCCGAACAGCGTGTTGCCGGAGTATCCGTCAGGCGGTTCCAGCGCCGGTTCTTCGCTGGCGGTGGCGCTGGGCGTGGCGAGTTTTTCGTTGGGCACGGACACGGCGGGCTCGGGGCGAGTGCCGGCGGGGTTAAACAATCTGGTGGGGATGAAAGCCACCAAAGGGTTGATCTCCACGGCGGGCGTGGTGCCGGCCTGTCGTACGCTCGATTGCGTCACGACCTTTACCGCGACGGCTCGGGAAGCCAGTCAATTGCTGGCACTCACCGCGCATCTCGATCCACGGGACGAATACAGCCGACGTAATCCGCTGTGGAATGACGGCTCGGCGTTCGGCACACCGCGCCCCTTCCGCTTCGGCGTACCGCGTGCGCAGGACCTGGAGTTCTTCGGTTGCCCTGAAGGTCCGCTGTTGTTCGGCGATGCCATCGACCGGCTCAAGGCGTTGGGCGGTGAAGCCGTGGAACTGGATTTGTCGCCTTTCCTTGAAGCGGCGCGCCTGCTGTATGAAGGCCCGTGGGTGGCGGAGCGCTACAGCGTCGCCGGCGAGTTGATGGAGCAAAATCCTCAAGCGGTGTTGCCGGTGATTCGTGCGGTGTTGGCCAAGGCGCCGGCTGTGAACGGTGTGCAAACCTTCCGCGCCCAATATCGGCTGCAAGCCTTGAAAGCGCTGTGCGACAAGGCGCTGGATGGACTCGATTGCGTGGTCACGCCAACCATCGGCCGTCCCGTCACACTGGCGGAGCTTGAGGCTGAGCCGGTGCTGCGCAATTCGGAACTGGGTTACTACACCAACTTCATGAACCTGCTCGATTACGCCGCCGTCGCGGTGCCGAGCGGGTTCATGGGCAATGGTTTGCCGTGGGGCGTGACGGTGTTTGGCCGGGCGTTTACCGATCAGTATTTGTTGAGTGTGGCGGATGCGTTTCAGCGTCGTTCTCCTGCGCCCGCAACGGTCGCGCGTAACGATCATGCACGGCTGGTGGTGTGTGGCGCGCATCTGGATGGGTTGGCGCTGAACTGGCAGTTGAAGCGGCGCGGTGCGACGTTGGTCGAGACGACCTTCAGCTCGCCGGACTATCAACTGTATGCATTGGCCGGTGGCCCGCCGTTTCGTCCGGGGATGGTGCGGGTGAAGGATGGCGGCGTAGCGATTGCGGTGGAGGTCTGGGAGTTGCCGAGCAGTGAACTGGGGTCGTTTTTGACCGGGATTCCGGCACCGCTGGGGTTGGGCAAGGTGCAACTGGCGGATGGGCGTTGGGAGAGTGGGTTTATCTGCGAGGCGTATGGGCTGGAGGGGGCGGTGGACATCAGTCATTTGGGTGGATGGCGTGCGTACCTGACAGATTTGAGGTGATCTTTCGATTCGCGGGCAAGCCTCGCTCCTACAGGTTTACGCAATCCCCTGTAGGAGCGAGGCTTGCCCGCGAAGACGTCAGCACAGGCACCACAAGACCTGATCCTCGCCGATTCACCCCACAAATCCCGCAGTTATTTCCCCGCAGTGCCACTAGAATGCTCCCCAACGGGTCACTGCCAACGGAATCGCCATGCTGCTTCACTCGCCGCTGTATTCGCAACGTTCGCTGGTCCTCACGCTGATCGCGCTGCTGGGCGCAGGTTTTCTCGCCACGTCATTTCTCAGCTACTACGCCTCGCGCGCCTCGATCCGCGACAACATCGTCAACACCGAGCTGCCGCTGACTTCGGACACGGTCTACTCGGAAATTCAGAAAGACCTCGTCAGACCAATCCTGATTTCCTCGATGATGTCCCGCGACACCTTCATGCGTGATTGGGTGGTCAACGGCGAACACGACCCCGACCAGATGACCCGCTACCTCAACGAGGTCATGACCCACTACGGCGCCTACACCGCATTCTTCGTCTCCAACGGCACGCTCACCTACTACCACGCCAAAGGTGTGCTCAAGCAGGTCAAGGTCACTGAGCCGCGCGATGCCTGGTATTTCCGCGTGCGTGACATGGCTGCCCCTTACGAGATCAACGTCGACCCGGACCTGGCCAACAAGGACAACCTGACGTTCTTCATCAACTACAAGGTCTACGACTACAACAACCGTTTCATCGGCGCGGCAGGCGTTGGTCTGACCGTCGATGCGGTGATCAAGCTGATCGACAAGTATCAACAGCGCTATCAACGCAGTGTGTATTTCGTCGACAGCTTCGGCCGATTGGTGCTTACCGGTGCCGAGGGTGGCCCGCAGGGCGCGCATATCGGCCAGAAACTCAACGACCTGGAAAGCATGAAAGGCCTGGTCAACCAGCTGCCCAAGCCCCACAGCGGTAGCTACGAATATTCCGTCCAGGGCCAGGGCCATTTCCTCAACGTGCGCTTCATTCCAGAACTGAACTGGTACTTGTTCGTCGACAAACGCGAAGACGGCGCCCTCAACGAAATCCGCCAGTCGCTGTACCTCAACCTGGTGATTTGCCTGCTCGTGACCCTGACTGTGCTGGCCCTGCTCAACCGGGTGATCAAGCGTTATCAGGGCAAGATCCAGGCGCAGGCGACCCTCGACAGCCTGACCGAACTGCCGAACCGTCGCGGCTTCGATCTGCTGGCCGCACAAGCCATGCACGAAGCCCAACGCGAACCGAAACCGCTGACCGCGTTGCTGCTGGATCTGGACCACTTCAAGGCCTTGAACGACACCTACGGTCACCTCGCCGGCGATCAGGTGCTGATCGGCTTCGCAAGGGATCTGGAGAGTTGCCTGCGCCATTCCGACATCGTCTGCCGTTGGGGCGGCGAGGAATTCATCGTGCTGCTCAAGGACACGGACGGTGAGACCGGTCTGATGATTGCCGAGAAAATTCGTCAGCATGTCGAAGAACAGCTTTATGCCTACAACGGTCACACCTTGCAGCTGACGGTCAGCATTGGCTTGACCACGCTGCAACCGGATGACACCTTGCACACCCTGCTCTCCCGCGCCGATCATGCGATGTATCGGGCCAAGCAATCCGGCCGTAACCGTACCTGCGCGGAAATGCCTCACACCAGTTATGCATAGCCCTACATGAACAAGCCTGAATTCTGCCCGGCCTGCGGCGCCTCCAACGACTGCACCCTGGCCGACCCGCGAACCGCCGATCGGGCCTGCTGGTGCTACGGCGTCAGCATCGACCCGGCGGTGCTCGAAGCACTGCCGCCCGAACTGCGCGACAAATCCTGCCTGTGCCCGCGCTGCGCCCAGGTCGAGGCGCAGTTGTAAGCATCCTTGTGGCCGATCACGTAAGATGCGCGGCCCGTTTCCTGCCGATGTTTTGTCATGCGCGTTGACCGTTTCCTCAGCAACCTGCCCCGCTTCAACCGTAAGCAGGTTCGCCTGTTGCTGGTGGAAAAGCGCGTGCGGGTCGACGGAAAAATCGTCAGCGACCCTCACACCGAGGTGCTGGAGTTCAGCCGCGTCGAAGTCGATCAAGAAGTGCTGCAACTCGGCAAACCCGCCCGCTATTTCATGCTGCACAAGCCCCCCGGTTGCGTCAGCGCCACCCGCGACCCGGAGCACCCCACGGTGCTCGATCTGTTCGACGAGCCGGACAAGGAAGACCTGCACATCGCCGGCCGCCTGGATTTCAACACCACCGGCCTGATGCTGATCACCAACGACGGCAGTTGGTCGAGGCGCCTGACCCAGCCGCAGACCAAATTGCCCAAGGTCTACTACGTCGAGACCGAGCAAGACATCGGCCCGGAATATGCTTTGAAATTCAGCGAAGGCCTGTACTTCGCCTTCGAAGACCTCACCACGCTGCCGGCCGAACTGGCGCTGCTCGGGCCGAAATCAGCGCGTCTGAGCATCGTCGAAGGCCGTTATCACCAGGTGAAGCGGATGTTCGGCCACTTCGACAACAAAGTGCTGCGCCTGCACCGCGAACGCATGGGGCCGCTGGTGCTAGACAGCACGTTGAAACCGGGCGAATACCGCCCTTTGAGCGATGAAGAGATCGGATTGATCTAAGCAGCCTACCGCTCAGCAGAAGTTGTCGAACAATTTACGAATGGCACTTGCGCGATGCCGACTCCCCTGCTTGAATCAGGTCGTCAGCCGAAATGTGACTGACGAGTCACAACATACGTCCAAGAAACTTTTTGTCGGTTAGAGAACCTCAAGGTTCCGCCTCAGACCGACAGACTGCCCGCCAATAACAACACCCGTCGACCGGACTGCAATGGATCGACATGGGCCTTCAAATTCCAGGCATATGCCTACCTGTCACAAAGCTCGTGCAATCTCATTTGCGCGCATACCCGCTTGCCAGGAGTCTTATGACATGAGGCCAGAAATCGCTGTGCTGGATATACAAGGTCAGTATCGGGTTTACACGGAGTTCTATCGCGCAGACGCCGCAGAGAAGACCATTATCTTGGTCAACGGCTCGATGGCCACGACTGCGTCGTTTGCACAAACCGTGAAAAACCTCCACCCGCAGTTCAATGTGGTCTGCTACGACCAGCCCTACGCGGGCAAGTCAAAAGCCCACAACCTGCATGAAAAATTGCTGACCAAGGAAGTCGAAGGGCAGATCCTCCTGGAGCTGATCGACCACTTCGCCGCCGAACACGTGCTGTCGTTTTCCTGGGGCGGCGCCGCGACCCTGGTCGCCCTCGCCCAACAACCGCGACGGATCGAAAAAGCCGTGATCAGCTCGTTCTCCCCGGAGATCAACGCGCACATGCTCGACTACCTCGAGCGCGGCGTCGATTACCTCGGCAGCCGTGACGGCGACCGGGTCGGCAACCTGGTGAACAGCACCATCGGCAAACACCTGCCGACCCTGTTCAAGCGCTTCAACTACCGTCACGTCAGCAGCCTGGCCGATCATGAATACGGGCAGATGCACTTCCACATCAGCGACCTGCTGCACAGCGACCGCCAGTGCTTCTTCAAGGCTGCGGAGAAAATCAATGTGCCGGTGCTGTTCATGAACGGCGAATGGGACGAATACACCGCCGCCGATGGCGCGGCTTTGTTCGCCAACCACGTGCAACACGCCACGTTCACGACGCTGGATGCGACGGGCCACTTTCTCGACATGGAACACAAAGCCGCCTGCCGAGACAGTCGCAATGCGTTGCTGGGTTTCCTGAAACCTGAGCAACAGGCAAGCCGACCGCGTTACCACTACGTCCAGGACCAACATGCATTGTCCATCTGAAACAGCGTCATCGCGAGCAAGTCCCGCAGCCTAATGCAGTCCTGTAGGAGCGAGGCTTGCCCGCGAACGACCGTCACCCGGTCCGATGTCTTGTTTCACCTGTGCCAAAGCCCTCACGCGCAAAGAAAAACTTCATTTTCATGCGCACATCTGGTACAAAGTCAGCCGCTCTGAGCGGGTGTCGTATAATGGCATTACTCCAGCTTCCCAAGCTGATAACGAGGGTTCGATTCCCTTCACCCGCTCCAATCGAATTTATGTCTCACGTCAGGATGGTTTTGACGGGAGATGCAGAAACACAAAAAACCGGTCCAAGTGACCGGTTTTTTTGTGCCCGGAATCTGGAGTCCCGCGAGCCTGCCGCAAGGCCAGCCGACCCGATGCCCCTACCCTGCCCGCACGCCATGCAGTGCTATACTTTTCATGGCTTGAACGAAGTGAGAAGCGTTGCCCACGGGTACCGATACCGACTGCAAATTCCGGCAAACAGCTGCAAGACAGAGGAGGTCTACGGCAAGCACGGGATGGGAGGTGTGGCATGAATCGACACTATTACATCAGTGACAATCTCGACGACCTTGAAGCCGTTGAAAATGAACTGGAAGCCAACGGCATCAATTCCGAACAAATCCATGTGCTCAGCGAACATGTGGCTGATGTTGAACAACATCACCTGCACGAGATCAACTCGTTGATGGAGCAGGATGTCGTTCACTCTGGCGAAATCGGTGCGGTGATCGGTTTGCCACTCGCCGCGCTGGTCCTTGGCGGCGCCTACTGGCTGGGCTGGACCGAATCCGTCGCAGGCTGGATGCCTTTTATCTTTCTCGCCGTTGTTATATTCGGCTTCTGCATCTGGGAAGGCGGTTTTTTTGGTATTCAGGTGCCAAACGCTCACTTCCGCAGTTTTAAACAGGTGGTAGAAGAGGGAAAACACATCTTCTTTGTGGACGTCGAGCCGAATCAAGAGCCGGTTCTGGACGGGGTTCTCGAACACCATCCACTGCTGAAGATCGCCGGTACAGGCACGGCAGCCCCTCACTGGACAGTCGCCTGGCTGCACAGGTGGCATCAGTTCAAGCGAACGATATAAAGGCATTGGTTGCCGATCAGTCCCCGGAGGCTCAAGGCCGTCCGGGGCGTTTGCTATTGACCGAAGAAAATCACCCGACTGAGAAACACATAGTCCGCCTCGGTGGCCATCAGTCCGACAAGCACCAGTAAACACAACGGTGGCACCAGGATGGCGTAGACCATGGCCAATCGTTCCCAGGCCATGTGCATGAAGATGGAGACGATCAGACCGGCCTTCAGCAACATGAAGGTGATGATCAGGGCCCAGCGAAGGTAGCCGTGGAAGTGAAAGTAATCGACCAGGTACGACAGGGTACTGAGGACGAATAACAGCCCCCAGATTTTCAGGTACAGGCTGATCGGATGTTGCTGACCTTGAGCATGCGCCATCATCAGTGCTCCTCTGCGGATCCTGCTCTCCCCTTCATGAACAGCGTCCCGGATTTACCATAAATAGAAAAACGCAAAAATAAACACCCACACCAAATCCACGAAGTGCCAGTACAGCCCGGCTATCTCGACGTTTTGATAGTTTCCGGAGCGCTCATAATCGCCCCGCAATACTTTCCTCGCCACAATGCTGAGGTAGAGGGCGCCGATGGACACATGCAGGCCGTGAAAACCGGTAATCATGAAAAAGCTGGCGCCAAATTGCGCCGCTCCCATGGGGTTCCCCCAGGGACGTACCCCTTCTGCGATGAGCTTGCTCCATTCAAATGCCTGCATGCCGACGAAGGTCACGCCCAAGGCAGCGGTCGCCAACATCAGGGCAGTGGTTTTCGCGCGATCACAGCGATAGGCATAGTTCACGGCCATGGCCATGGTGCCGCTGCTGCTGATCAGCACAAACGTCATGATGGCGATCAGAATCAACGGGATTTCTCGACCGCCGATGGTCAAGGCGAACACTTCACTGGGGTTTGGCCAAGCCGTGGTGATGGTCATGCGAACCGACATGTAGCCGGTCAAGAAACAGGTGAATATAAATGTGTCGCTGAGCAGGAATATCCACATCATCGCCTTGCCCCAAGGCACCTGCTTGAAAGCCTCCTTGTCCGAGGCCCAGTCATTGGCGATGCCTTGCCATCCTGGTGCAGACGGCGAGCCGAGGGTATTGGATGAGCTTTCGCCTGGAGCTTGTGGATGCGATGCCATGGCTGATCACCTCAAGCCGCAGAGTCTGGCGATGGCTTCATAAGTCTGTGGCGTGCTGGTCAGCAAAGCGAATAACACAATCCACAGACCCAATAAGTAATGCCAGTAGATGGCACAGAGTTCGACGCTGGCGCTGAGTTGCGGCAACGGCACGTGACTCAGGAATCTGGCGACGGTCCTGCCCCAGGCAAACAACCCGCCCAGCAGGTGGAGCCCGTGCACACCGGTCAACAGGTAGAAGAAACTATTGGCCGGGTTGCTGGCGACAAAATAGCCCCAGGCGACAAACTGCTGCCAGACCCAGAACTGCCCCGCCAGAAAGGCAATTGCAAATACGCCTCCCACTACAAAGCCAATGACCGTTGCGTTCAGCCGGGCCCGGCGAGCGGCCATGCGCGCCCACTGCAACGCGATGCAACTCAACACCAGAAACGCCGAATTCACCCAGAGTTGCCATGGATTGGCTAACGGCGCCAAGGGCTCTGTCAGCGGTAGCCAGTCAGACATTTGTGAACGGGCGATAAAGGCCAGCAGAAAGAGAAAGAACAACGAACTCACCACGACCAGAAACAGGCGCAGGCCTATTTTTGCGGTCTGGTTTCGATCGGCACCTTCAGCGGACTGAATCCCTTCGGGATCACGACTCCAGCTGCCGTTGGGGTCCGCGCCATCGGCGTTTTTCAATAGCAGTCTGTTCATGTTTTAACGTCCGCTATCCGGGGTCCGGCACTGAGTTGCCGCATCTGCTCCAGCTCCTCGGCGGAGATTGTTTGCGGCACGAAATCCTGTTCAATCCCCGGAACGCTGTAGTCATAGGCCCAACGATGCACGACCGGCAGCTTCGCGCCCCAGTTACCGTGTATCGGCGGAGTGTTCGGCGTTTGCCACTCCAGGCTGGCCGCGCCCCACGGGTTGCCGCCGGCGGGCTTGCCCTTGAATGTGCTCCAAGCCAGGTTGAACACAAACAGCAGCTGGGAAACGCCGACGGTCAAGGCCACCACCGTAATGAAAGCATTCAACTCTTGCGCCGACTGCGGGATGAACGCGTAGTTGTCATAAGCGTAATAACGGCGCGGCATGCCCTGGAAACCCAGGTAGTGCATGGGGAAGAAGATGGCGTAGGTGCCCAGGAAGGTAATCCAGAAATGCAACTTGCCCAGTGTGTCATTCAACAGGCGCCCGGTGACTTTCGGGAACCAGTGATAAATGCCGCCAAACACCACCAGTACCGGCGCGACGCCCATGACCATATGAAAATGGGCGACGACGAAATAGGTGTCCGAGAGCGGAATGTCCACGATCACATTGCCGAGAAACAACCCGGTCAGGCCACCGACCAGGAAGGTGACGATAAAGGCCAGGGCAAACAGCATCGGCACGGTCAGATGAATGTCGCCGTGCCACAGGGTCAGCACCCAGTTGTAGACTTTCAATGCGGTCGGCACCGCGATGATCAAGGTGGTGACGGCGAAGAAAAAGCCAAAGTACGGGTTCATTCCGCTGACATACATATGGTGCGCCCAGACCACAAAGCTGAGCACGCCAATCGCGATAATGGCCCACACCATCATTCGGTAACCGAAGATGTTTTTCCGCGCATGGGTGCTGATCAGGTCCGAGACCAGGCCAAACGCCGGGAGCGCAACGATGTAGACCTCCGGGTGGCCAAAGAACCAGAACAGGTGCTGGAACAAGATGGGGCTGCCCCCTTGATGATCGAGTTGCTGCCCCAGAGAGATGATCGCCGGCATAAAGAAACTGGTGCCCAACAGTTTGTCGAACAGCATCATGACGGCGCTGACAAACAACGCCGGGAACGCCAGCAAGGCCATGATCGAGGCCATGAAGATTCCCCACACCGAGAGCGGCATGCGAAACAACGTCATGCCGTGGGTGCGCGCCTGCAACACCGTGGTGACGTAGTTCAACCCGCCCATGGTGGCGGCAACAATAAAAATCGCCAGAGAGACGAGCATCAGGACGATGCCCCACTCGACCCCCGGTGTCCCCTGGGTAATGGACTGTGGCGGATAGAGCGTCCAGCCCGAACCGGTGGGGCCGCCCGGGACAAAGAAACTGGAGAGCAACACCACGACAGCCAACAGGTAAAACCAGTAGCTGAGCATGTTGACGTAGGGGAAGACCATGTCGCGGGCGCCCACCATCAGCGGGATCAGATAGTTGCCGAAGCCTCCCAGAAACAAGGCCGTCAGCAAATAAATAACCATGATCATGCCGTGCATGGTCATCGCCTGGTAATAAGCACTGGCGTCCATGAACGCCAAACTGCCGGGGAAGCCAATCTGCATGCGCATCAAGCCGGACAGCACCACGGCGATAAGACCCACGAACAGCGCCGTCAAGGAATATTGAACGGCAATGACCTTGTGGTCCTGACTCCAGATGTATTTGGTCAGGAAACTTTTCGGCTCGTGCAGTGCCTCTGTTTCGGCTTGCTCCGCATAGGCCATCACGTCATCCTCCTGCCGAAGTTTCAGTGTGTTTCTGGCGGCTTTACGGCGATTTCCCTGGCTCAGCCTTGCTCGCTTCAGCGTCAGCGTTCGCTTTGGATTTGATAAAAGCGATCAGGGCGTTCAGCTCCTTGTCGCTCGGCGTGAAGGGCGGCATGACGGCTGCGTAGCCCTTGACGATTTTGGCAGCGGGATTGAGAACCGACTCTTTCAAATAGCCCTCATCAACCTTGATGCTCGTACCGTCGGCAAGGGTTTCTGCCTTGCCATACAGGCCCTGCCAACCGGGGCCGATACCCTTGCTGCCATCGACACTGTGGCAGGCCAGACAACCGAGCGACTGCGCCAGCCGCTGTCCCTGTGCCACCAGATCGTCACCTGAGCCCGACACGTCGCCGGTAGACGGTTCTTCGGCTGGCTGCCCGGCACCCAGCGATTTGATCAGGGCGATGAGAGCAGCCAATTCATCATCCTTGAGAGTATAGGCCACCATCACCGGCGGGTAGCCTTGCACCAGGCGGGCCTTCGGATCGAGGATCGACTCTTTGAGGTAAGCCTCATCGACCTGCACGCTGCTGCCATCGGCGAGTTGTTCGGTGCGGCCATACAAGCCCTTCCATCCCGGGCCGAGACTGGCACTGCCATCCTGGCTATGGCAGGCATGGCAGCCGTATTGCTCGACCAGTTGGCGGCCTTTTTCCAGCACGCTGTCCCGACCGGGCCTGGCGGCCGTGGTCAATGTCTGCGCAAAGGTCGGTTGGCTGCCCAGCCATTGAGCGAAGGCGGCCTGGTCTACCACGATCATATTGCCGCGCATGTTGTAATGACCGACACCGCAATACTCGGCACACAGCACTTCATACTTGCCCATGACAGTTGGCGTAAACCAGAAGTACGACACCATTCCCGGCACCATGTCCATCTTGCTGCGAATCTGCGGTATATAAAAATTGTGCAGAACATCTTTGGAACGCAACAAGACTTTCACCGGCTGATCGACCGGCAGACGAACTTCATTACTTCTGACTATTACATCATCCTGTCCAACAGGGTCCTTGGGATCAAGACCGAGTGAATTGACCGAATCAACAAACTTGATATCCGACTTCCCCAACTTCCCGTCCTGCCCCGGAAAACGAAAAGCCCATTGCCATTGCTGGGCGACCACCTCAAGTTCATACGCATTTTTGGGTACCCGGATGAAATCGTTATAAACAACAAGACCTGGCGCCAACATCCCGGCAATCCCGATCGACGTCACGACAATCAGCCAGAATTCCAACCGTTTATTTTCTGGCTGGTAGGCGGCCCTGACGCCCTCCTTGTGACGGAAACGCATGACGGCCACCGCCATGAACACGGTGATGGCGATGAAAAATATCCCGCTGATGACCAGCGTGATGAACAGCGTGGTGTCTATTGAACCCCAATTGGAAGCGGGTGGTGCCGCATGCCAGGGCGCTAATAAATGGAAGAGCACGGATGCAATAACGATCAGGACAAGAATAATTGCCATTGCCATTTTGCCTTCTTCCTATTCCTGTCACTCATTGGCATGCATAAGCATCCCCACAGAACAGCAGCGTCTAATCACGACTCATCCGACGCCAAAACAGGCTGACCCAATACCACCTTTCGTCGTGGCAAAGTTCGCTGGAAGTATAGTTCATGGGCGCTACAGACGCTGTTACTACAAGGCCCGCGCACCTGGATATTCCAACTTTGGCATCATGCTGATTACTTAAAACCTATTCGCTATATCTAACTGTCTCTATTCAGTAACACCCCTTCAGACTAATAAGGCGCGCAGAGACATCGAGTAAGCGAAACGCGGTGGCCAGCTATAATTAGTATCTGTGTTACGCAGGCAGGGATCGGCTGAAAATGCCACTGAAGACGGTCCTTGCCGGGTATAGCGGTCAGACCCATGACGGCTAAGAGCTACAACGTCCAGCCGTCCACAACGGAGATTTCGTCATGAGTGCCTTGACGATCGAAGGCTGGTGCAAATTCAACGGCGCGCAAAAATCGACCCCCATAGGTGAAATCCATTTTTACGTCGATGGCCCCCTCCATCGGGGCCTGGAGCAGGCTGAAGAACGCTTGCAGGAGACCCATGAAAAGGAAGCCATGGTTGACGTCGACATGAGCACACTGGAGTTGATCTTGCCAGGGGGCTACGGGCCTTTGTCCGACTGCCAGATGCGCGTCTATATCCACAACGAGCGCGGTCAGTTTCATCTGGTGGGACATCGAGCGAGTGATGGCTGCCTGATCTACAGCAACGCGGTTTTGGTTGATCAGTTGATTGATTAGCGGCTAAGGGATTTTCGGTCCTCAAATGCGCGGAAGGGGCGGACGAAAAGAGTGGCGTCTGCCCCCTGCTTCATCAACGCGTCGCGACGATAAGGTGTCGGGTGGGGCATAGGAATAAATTAACGTTTTCACATAAAGTCGATGCTTTGTTAGCGTTTTTCTCGGGCCAGTAAAGGTTTTTTATGGGCGGGACTTGTTGGGACACTGACACTTCATCCTGAACGGCCAATCAACACCTGAAAAACCAGGGGTCAAGTACACGAATACTGGTGGCCAAAAAGTGGCCAATAGCTGAATAGGCAAGGTCCTACACGACACTGGGAATTGTCCGTAGACTTGTCCATTGCTGTGCCTTTGTCATGAGACCTATAGTCCGAACGCGCCCAAATGGCGTATCGGGTTTGGCGACTCGATAGCAAGGTACAGAAACCTCCGAGCCCGCTCGGAGCTTTTCTGAACGCACGCGGCTACCTGCTTTTTGGTGGCTGTGCGTGGGAGACCTTCGGGTCTGCCGGTTTGTGCCTTGTCCGGTTCGCCAACCCGCGTACAGCTGCCACCCATTGTTTGGCGACAACGAGTGGTGGAAGACATAACTTCACTTCAAGGTAATCACTCATGAACGAATATATGGCTTTAATCAGCAACGCCGACGACCTCCCCACCTTCTACGTAAACACCACCCAACCGCTGCATTCCCTTCTCAGCTCCGCCCGCTACAGAATCGGCGCGGTAACGCAGGTCCTGGAAAACCTCGCGATGCGTGGTGAAATATCCACTGACTCGGTGATTCTCAGCGACTTTGCATTGCTCTGCGCCATACCGCTGCGCGATGGCTGCGACGTGATGGATGTCATCGCACGACGTATGGATGCGGAACCGTCCTGACGCTAAACAGCGGCGCCTTTCGGGGCGCCCTTTGCGTTTTTAGCGTCAGTAACTGGATCAGCAGGAGAGCAGTGAACATGCTTTATCCGATAGCGATTTCAATTGGCGATGGCAAACACGCGTGGGGCGTGGATATCCCGGATGTCCCAGGTTGTTTTTCCGCAGGCGAAGATCTGGACGATGCAGTGGCTATGGCGCGCGAAGCCATTCAGGGTCATTTCGAAATACTGGCTGAAAACGGTTTACCGATTCCACCTGCCAGCAAAATCACGCTGCACACAGCCAATCCGAAGTACGCTGAATGTGTCTGGGAAGAAGTAGAGATCTCCATATCCAACGTTCAACGCTGAGCACTTCGGCGCCCCACGTATAGTTTCCGTATAGATCCCCACCAGCCAGTAAAGAAGCCGTAGCGCCCCCTCAAACCCGACAAAAAACCACCTACCCTGCCCTCTCACCTTTCACGCAGAGATCAGCATGGACAATTCAGAGTTGGGGCTCATGATCATTTCAATGATCGGGTTATTCGGCTTTGCGTCGTTTCTTTTCGATTACTTGAGCACCAAGCGAAGGGACAGATGACGTTCAGCGTTATCCGTCCCTTTTCCGCACTTAGCGGGTGGCGACGATGAACAATCGCGGGAACGGCAGCAGCACTGAACCATCGCTCAGCGTCGGGTACGCCTGCTCGATAGCGGCGTGATATTGCTTGAGGTATTGCGCCTTTTCCGCGTCATCCAGCGGTTCGAGAAACGGCCGCAAGCCGCTGCCCTTGAACCACTCGACCACGCCCGACGCGCCGCCCGCCAGCGGATGATGGTAGGTGGTGCGCCACACATCGACGCGCGCGCAGTGCGGTCGCAGCATCGAGTAATAGTCGCTGGCACTGGCCATTTCTGTGCGTTGCCCGGCGGCGTCCGCCAATTTGCTGGCCCACGGGCCATCGGCAGCAACTTCGCGCATCAGGCGATGGGACGGTTCGTTGAGGTTGTCCGGCATCTGAATCGCCAGGCTGCCAGCGGGAGAAAGCTTGCTCACCAGAGCCGGCAGCAAATTCGCGTGATCGGGCAACCACTGCAACACCGCGTTGGCAAAGATCACGTCGAACGGGCCGCTCTCGTTCCAGGTGCCGATATCCACGGTGTCGAACTGCACCTGCGGCAAGCGCTTGCGGGCGGCTTCGATCATGTCGGTCGAACTGTCGACGCCACGCACCGTGGCACTGGTGAAGCGCTCCACCAGCAGCTCGGTCGAGTTGCCGGGGCCGCAACCGATGTCGATGGCCGAGCGGGCGTCAACGGGCGGGATCGCCGCGAGCAGATCCCGGGCCGGGCGCGTGCGTTCATCTTCAAAAGCGACGTATTGCTTGGCGGACCAACTCATTGCGTTCTCCTGTCGAATCGTTGTCCGGGCCTGGGCCTACAACCGGTTCGCTACGATACCTCGCCCCACGCATCCCTCCCTATCCGACTTTTGGATGTTCTAAGGCTATGCAGGTCGTTTCTTATCGCCAAATGATCAGAATCCATAACCAGATCGACCGTTCGTCGAGCCACCACCAAAGCAGTTTTGACAGCCTGATATTCACTTCTATAGTCCAATCGCGGCCCGTCGGAAGGAACCCGAACCCGTTGGTTTGTACTCAAGGAGCAAGGCCAGCTCATGCCCGTGACAGGTGGGTTCCGTCCGTAGTGTTTGCGCAACGACCGCAAGGCAAGCAAGCGTTGTTGAGCCTGGAAAGATGCCAGGCATTCACTATGAACAAGGAGTTTCACTATGTCTCGAGTCACGGATGTACTGGTTTCCATCGACACCGAAACCATTCTGAAAAACTACCCGAACATCAGCAAAAACCCAGCTGCACCAACGCTGATCGACGTCAATCACGTGTACATGGTGACCAACCAGAACAACGTGGTGAGCGGCCAGGCCGGTGGCGAACTCAACTTGAAAGCTCAGGTGGGCGATCTGATACGCTGGCGTGAAACCAGCCTGTCGCAGAGCTTCGAGACAGCGGTGATTTTCTACAAGTTCGTCGGCAATATCGGCCTCGACTTGATCTCCACACCCACGCCACGCAAGGCTGTCGCCTGCGTAGCCGTGCCCAACACCAGCAATCCATCAGTGCCCAGCTGCCAGAAAGTCGATAACCATTACTGGTCTTCGGAAACCCTGTCCAGCGGCAGCGTGACGTATCACTTCCACTTCCTGATCGTGGATCGCGAGTGCAAGATTGTCGGCTGCTGTTCGTGGGACCCATTCATTACCATCCGCAACTGACGAGCGTCAGGCCCCTTGGTAACGAGGGGCTTTTGCTGACTGCGTTGCCGCCTCGACAGGAACGGAATGCCTTGCATAAACCGAAGCGGCTACCGTCAAGTGTCACCATCATGAAAGGAATCCATGATGACTTCCGAACCGATCAAATCTCCTTCCTCAAGCGTCGCGACTGCCAACAATGTGTTGCTGATCGTCGATGCCGAATCACTGCTTCTACGCTACCCGGACCCGAGTCTTGAGGCGGACAATCCGACCCCCATTTCCGATGGATTCGTCTTCAGCATCAACGGATCGTCAGAACCACAAAGTACAACAAATGACAGCCTGATCACGTTGACCGCTGGCGGCGATGCGACTTTCCATATCCGCGGAAGAACCGTCAGCTTGCTCGCTGAGCACAGCGTGGTGTTTTACGAGATGTCTGTGGGTGACGCCGGCGTATTGTCGACGCCGGAACTGGTGGTGCGGGGCGACCTCACAGTGCCGGCACCCGCCCCTGAAAACCCGACTGAACCGGGTACTCACCAAGCCGATGATCATTATTGGGCATGCACCCGACTCGCCGCCGGGGTCGAGGCGTGTGAGCTGCATTTCATGCTGGTTGATAAAAACTGCGAGGCGTTGGGGTATTTCAGCTGGGCGGTTGAAATAAGGGTGCCCTGATCTGTAGGAGCCGGCTTGCTGGCGATGGCATCACCGCGGTTAATCAGCCACACCGCGTTGTCCGGATCGCCAGCAAGCCGGCTCCTACAGAAAGCGCGTCAGCAATCTGCTTGCAGCTCCCTGGCCATTTGCAGGTGGTTCTGCAGTTTGGGCAGGGTTTCTTCAGCGAAGGCTTTGATTTCCGGTACGTCCGTGCTCTGCGCCTCCTGCTCCAGTTGTTCGATGGCTTCCTGCGTGGTTTTCACCTGGCTGGCGGCGTATGCCTGATCAAAAGAATCGCCCTCCTGCACTTGCGGCATCAAGGCTTTGGCCTTGTCGACCACCTCTTCCCGTGGCGCTACCGGCAGGTCCAGTTGCCTGGCGATTTTTGCCAGGTGCTGGTTCGCGGTGGTGCGGTCGTTGATGACGATGATGGTGAAGTCCTTGATCTCTTTGGATTCGGACTTCTGGTGCGCCAGGCGACTGGCTTCGATGTCGGCCATGCCTTTGGCCGAGGCATCGTTGATGAATTCGGCGGGGGACTGGGCAAAGGCACTGCTGGCACACAGGCCCAGTAACGTGGCAAATCCGGTGCTGCATAATCGGGTGGCCATCTGGCTCATGGTCGCGCCCTCCTCTCTATAAATTCAAACGGGAGCTTTCGCTCCCGCCTCTCAATCAAAACCACTTTCACCACTACTTGGATTTCTGGCCACCTTTGCGGCCCATGTCGGGTTTCAAAGGTTCTTTATCGACAGTCGTGGTGGTCGTTTTCCCACCTTTGCGACCGGCTTCAGACGCCTTCGTTCGATCGTTGGCGAAACTTCCCGAGTTCGAGTTTCTTGAGTTAGGCATGATTCTCTACCTCTTGGTGATGATCGCAGCGAGCAGGAGCCCGCATAGGATCTGAATTTCCATCACCGCAAAGGTTTAAAAAAAAACGGGATCGACGCGACGAACGGTGCCGTGGTTTTCAGGCCCCGAGCCGCAGGTGATGCTGGCGTTTGGCTGTGTACATCGCCTCGTCGGCATGGCGGAACAATTGCTTTTCTTCTGTGCCATGCTCGGGGAAATGCGCGACGCCGATGCTCAATTGAATGTTCAGGCTGTGCCCATCCAGCCGCAGCGGTTGCGCGAGGATATGACGGATTTTGCCCGCCACGCTGTCGGCATCTTCCGAGGCCTGGATGCTGTGCAGCAGCACCACGAACTCATCGCCGCCGATACGCGCCACGGTGTCGGTTTCACGCACGCAGCCTTTCAGGCGATTGGCGACCGCTTGCAGCAGCATGTCGCCGACTGCATGGCCGTGGGTGTCGTTGACTTCCTTGAAGCGGTCGAGGTCGACGTACAACAGCGCCATGCGCCCGCTTTCCGACTTGGCCAGTGCCAGTGAGGCTTTCAGCCGGTCCCGGAGCAACTCGCGATTGGGCAGTTGGGTCAGTTGATCGTATTGGGCCATGCGCTGCAGCCGGGCATGCAACTGCTTGCGCTCAATGGCGGTGGCGACCTGGGCACACACGTACTGCAACAGTTCCTTGTCTTGCTCGGTGTAGCGCTCGCCGCCCGCCACACTTTTGACGATCAGCGCGCCGATGGTGCCTTTCTGAGAGTTCAACGGCACGCCCAGCCAGCACGGCGAATGCTGGCCCGTGACCAGTGCCTCGAATCCGGCGGGGGTGTTTTCCTGATTCGGGGTCAGCAGGATCGGTTGACCGCTGCGGATTACTTCGGCACACAAGCGTCCGGTCACCGTTCCAGGCTGTTCGGGTTGCTGCTCGTTGTCGTCGACGTGGTAAGGGAAATTGAGCTGCGCGCAATGCTCGTCATACAGCGCCACGGAGAAGTTCAGCGCCGGCAGCCATTCACCGATGATCAGGTGGATGCGTTTGAACAACGCCAACAAATCTTCCGCCGCGTGGGCCGCTTCGGAAATTGCGTACAGCGCCGCTTGTCGGGACTCGGCCTGCTTGCGTTCGGTGATGTCACGGGCCACGGCGATGCGCAGTTGATCGACTTCCGACCAGCGTGCGGACCACAGGATGTGCACCACCCGGCCATCCTTGCGCACGTAGCGGTTTTCGAAGTTGAGTTTGGGGTCGCCGCCCATGATCTCCCGCGCGGCGTCGAGGGTGCGCTGGCGGTCGGCGGGATGCACCAGTTCGATCATCGGCTGGCCGACCAACTCGTCAGGCGTGTAGCCGAAAATGCGCTCGCAGGCCGCGCTGACAAAAACGAAGCGACCCTGTTTATCGACCGCGCAAACGGCGTCCAGCAGTAGATCGATGTAACTCGCCGACGGCGCGGAATTTCTGGTTGCCATGGTGCAGAGAGCATGTCCGAACAATGCAGCAATAAAGAACCATCCCTGACCAGTGATGATGCCGCTGACGCGTCCCTGCGATCAGTTTCAAGCCTTGTTCGGCATCAGCCCCGGCAAGGCATGCACCAGGGCGTTGATGGCGAAACCGATAAACATCACCCCGCACAACCGGGTGATCGCCAGTTCATGCCGTTGATACAGGCTGCGCACCTGCCGTGCACCGACGATGCCAATGAGGATAGCGTAGGCGATCAAACCGCCAACGAAGCTCAGAACGATCAGCCAGGGCAACATCGACCAATGCAGCAGTTCCGCACGGCTGGACAGCAACGCCGTAAAAGTCGCCACCGCCACCGGATAGGCTTTCGGATTGGTCAGACCGAACAGAATGCCGTGCCAGAACGGCTGCCGCGCCGGGCCTTGCGGCACTTCGGCGCTGCTGCGTTTGGCCCGCACTGCGCGCAAACCGAGCCAGAAAAGATAGAGCCCGCTGAGCACGCCCAACACGTCAAACGCGGTGCTGCCGATTTCCCGCGCACCGACAATCGCGATCAGCGCGGTGCTGCACCAGACCAAGTCCCCGAGCAAATGCCCGCACAAAAAGCCTGCCCCTGCCCTTCGTCCACGCGCTGCACCAATACCGAACACCGCCAAAACGCCGGGCCCGGGCGTGATGCCGTAGATAAAGCCCGAGGCGAGAACGGCCATTAGCAGCGATGGGGTCATCGGGAAATCCTTTTGTACTATCCGGTGAATGGGCGCAAGTCTATATCAGGTCCCGGGGAATCGACTGACTGATCGTCGAAGAACTTCATTCCTGCGTACGGCCGCTGACGACAGGCGGCCAATCGCGACGCCAGGTCGCCGACATGGGCTTCGAGCTTGTGGCCGTCGGGGTCGAGGAAGTAGAACGACGCGCCTTCGCTGCGGTTTTCGCGCCATTCGCGGACGTTGGCGGCTCGAAGACGTTCGACGAATGGCGGGAAGCCGGATGCGCTGATGCTGAAGGCGTAATGGGTGTAGTCGGTGGCGGGCTCGGTGTTGCGTTGCGGATCGAGGGAAAGGCACAACCACAGGCCGGGTAGCGAGAGATAGGCGCCGGAGTCCCATGTGGCTTCGAGCTGAAGCTGCAGGATGTCGCGATAGAACGCCACGCTGCGGTTCAGGTCGGTGACGGCGAGGGTCAGGTGGTTGAGGCCGGTTAGCAATCTGATTACCTCGAACGTCGAAAGACAGGCTGTGCAATATCTCCTCCTCAATCCGCTCATACAACCCGTTCAACGTCTGATCCAGGACCAGATTTCTTGTATGAGCTAGCTTGCTGGCGATTGCGGTCTGAGATTGCAATGCGGTTTTCGAGGGACTCATCGCCAGCAAGCCGGCTCCTACAGGGCTGTGTACTTCCCTAAAATTTGTCGAGTGTGCGCAGTTTTTGCGGCAGCCCCCACAACAACAGCGCAACCGCGATCAGCGCGCAGACGCCGATGACGTACAGCGCCGGTGTGGTGCTGCCGGTCAGGTCTTTGATGCGCCCGACCATGACCGGGCTGACGATGCCGCCGAATTGGCCGAGGGTGTTGATCACCGCGATCCCGCCCGCAGCCCCTGCGCCGGCACCGGCCAGCAGTTTCGGTGGCAGGGTCCAGAAGCTCGGAATCGAGGCGATGATCCCGGCGCCGAGCAAACCCAGCGCGACGATCAGGAAAGTCGTGTGGTTGGCGAAGATCCCGGCACAGAAGAACCCTAGCGCGCCCACCGCCACCAGCCCGGCGACGAACTTGCGCCGCTCGCCGGTCGAGTCGGACAACCGCCCGATCACCACCATGCTGATAGCGCCGCAGATGTACGGAATCGCGGTCAGCAAACCGATCATCACCGGGCTCTCGGTGCCTGCACTGCGGATCAGTTGCGGTGCCCAGAAGTTCAAGCCGTAGGACGCCACCTGAATCAGGAAGTAGATCAGGCCCAGCGTGAGAAAACCGGGAATCCGCAGCGCGGCGAGCAGCGAGCCACCGCTCTTGTGCGGTTCGTGGTGGGCGATGCGGCTGGCCAGCAACGTCTTCTCCGACGGTGTCAGCCAATGGGCGTCTTCGATGCGGTCCTTGAGCAAGGTCAGCACCAGCAAACCGAGGCCGATGCAGGGCACGCCGCCGAGCAGAAACAGCCAATGCCAGCCGCGCATGTCCAGGAAACCATCGAGGTGTTGCAGCACCAGCCCGGAGAACGGTGCACCGACCAGCCCGGCAAATGCTGATGACAGGAACAGCATCGAGGTGATGCGCCCACGATAATGCTGCGGGAACCACAGCGTCAGGTAATACAGCACGCCCGGCGCAAAACCCGCTTCCATCGCGCCGATCACGAAGCGCAGCGCGTAGAACTGCCATTCGCTGTTGACGAAGACCATCGCCGCCGTCGCAAGGCCCCAGGACATCATGATTCGGGCGATCCAGCGCCGGGCGCCGACCTTGTACAGCATCATGTTGCTCGGCACTTCGAAGATCACATAGCCGACCACGAACAGCCCGGCGCCGAGGCCGTACGCGGTGTCGCTCAGGCTCAGGTCGGCCTGCAACTGGAACTTGGCGAAGCTGATGTTGATACGGTCGAAAAAGGCGAACAGGTAGCAGACCATGATCAGCGGCATCAGGCGCCAGGCGACTTTGCTGACCAGGGCTTTTTCTTCGTCGTGGCTAACGGACGGGCTCGCGCCCGCCTCCAGTACATTGAGGCTCATGCTGTTTCTCCAGGCGGACTTCCCGTGGGTGTCCGATTGTTTTTGTTGTCTGGTGGATATCGCTTTTTTGTAGGAGCCGGCTTGCTGGCGATAGCGGTGGTTCAGGCAGCATCCATGTTGGATGGACGGGCCCTATCGCCAGCAAGCCGGCTCCTACAGGGGGATTTGTGTGGTCAGGAGGGGCTTGGGTGCAGGTCGCAATTGCGGCCGGCCTTGGCCAGTTGGCCGGGGACTTCGTGGCCGAGCAGCGCGGGTAATCCTCGCGACAAGTTCAACAACAATGGCAGATCGATGCCGGTATGAATGCCGATTTCATCGCACAGGTTGACCAGGTCTTCGGTGCAGATATTGCCCGAGGCGCCGGGTGCGAACGGGCAACCACCGAGCCCGCCGAGGGCCGCGTCGAAGCGTCGGGCACCCGCCTCGTAAGCCGCCAGCACGTTGCACAAGCCGAGGCCGCGGGTGTTGTGGAAATGCAGGGTCAAATCCGCAGGTGAAACCCGCTGCAACACCCGCCGTACCAGCCGATCCACCTGCCGCGGATTGGCCATGCCAGTGGTGTCGGCCAGGGTGATGCCCTGAATTCCAAGCTCCTGATATTCATCGACGATTTGCAGCACGCGGTCCTCATCGATCTTGCCCTCGAACGGGCAACCGAAAGTGGTGGCGATGCTGCCGTTCAATCGCACCTTGGTGTCACCCACGTATTGCACGATTTCGCCGAACGCAGCCAATGAAGCTTCGCAACGCATGCGCATGTTGGCCAGGTTGTGAGTCTGGCTGGCGGACATCACCAGATTCAGCTCATCGGCGCGGCACGCCAACGCCCGTTGCGCGCCCTTGAGGTTGGGGATCAACGCGACATAGATCACCCCCGGTTGGCGGGTGATGCCCTTGAACACCAGCTCGCCATCGCGCAGGGCGGGAATGGCTTTGGGCGACACGAACGAGCCGGCTTCGATGCGGCTGAATCCAGCCAGTGACAGCTGATCGATCAACGCGATTTTGTCGACCGTTTCCACCCAGGTCGGCTCTATCTGCAAGCCGTCGCGCGGGGAGACTTCCTGAACGATCAGGGTCTCGGAAAAATCAGTGATCATTGCACAACCCCTTGGGTTTTCAGGCGTTCGATGTCCGCATCCGTCAGGCCCAGCCCCGCAAGAATCCCGTCGGTGTGCTGGCCCAGGCCCGGCCCCGACCAATTCACGCCGCCGGGGGTTTCGGAAAGTTTGGGCACGATGCCCGGCATCTTCACTTTCGCGCCGCCGGGCAGGTCGGCGCTGAGCAACATGTCCCGCGCCTGATAGTGCGGGTCGGCGACGATGTCGGCCACGGAATAGATGCGCCCGGCCGGTACTTCAGCGGCTTCCAGTGCCGCCAGCACGTCATCGATGGGCAGGCTGCTGGTCCAGTGGGTGATGGCGGCGTCGAGCACATTACTTTTCAATGCGCGGCCATCGTTGTGAGCGAACTCTGGCGCTTCGGCCAGATCGCGGCGACCGATCACCTCCATCAAACGCTTGTAGATCGGGTCGCTGTTACCGGCGATCACCACGTAGGCGCCATCGGCCGTCAGGTAGGTGTTGGACGGCGCGATGCCCGGCAAGGCACCGCCGCTGCGTTCACGGACATGACCGAGCATGTCGTATTCCGGCACCAGGCTTTCCATGACATTGAACACGCTTTCAGCCAGCGACACGTCGACCACTTGCCCCCCGCCCTGCCCGGTCTTGACCCGCAGCAGCGACATCAACGCACCGATCACCGCGTGCAAAGACGCCAGGGAATCGCCAAGGCTGACACCGACCCGCGCCGGCGGCGAACCGGGGGTGCCGGTGGTGTAGCGAATGCCGCCCATGGCCTCGCCGATCGCGCCGAAACCCGGACGGTCGCGGTAAGGGCCGGTCTGGCCGTAACCGGAGATGCGTACCAGCGTCAGGTTGGGATTGAGCGCATGCAGCACGTCCCAGCCCAGACCGAGTTTTTCCAGGGCGCCGGGGCGCAGGTTTTCGATCAACACGTCGGCGCTGGTCGCCAGTTGCTTGACCAGTTCGATGCCTTCGGGGGATTTCAGGTTCAGCGCCAGAGACTTCTTGTTGCGCGATTGCAGGTACCACCACAGCGAGGTGCCTTCGTGCAGTTTGCGCCATTTGCGCAGGGGGTCGCCCTGGCCCATGGCTTCGATCTTGATCACTTCGGCGCCGAACTCGGCGAGCATGCGGGCGGCGAACGGCGCGGCGATCAGCGTGCCGATTTCGATCACTTTGATTGCGCTCAGGGGGGCAGTCATCGCGGGGTACCTCTTATTCTTGGAATATGCGCCAAGGCTAGAGGAGCGAGGGGAATGGAATCCAACCTTCAGTTGGCAACGGGCGTTCGCCAAACGCGAACGGTCGGTAGAGGAATTGCCGCGACCTCAGGTCAGTCTTCGCGGGCGAGCCTCGCTCCTACAGGTTTGCGAGATCCCTGTAGGAGCGAGGCTTGCCCGCGAAGGCGCCGGACCTGCCAACAATAATCTCAACCCTGCCCGCGCAACTGCTCAAACAACATCCGGCTCACCGGCGACAACGCTGCTTCATCGCGCACGACGATGATCAACGCCCGATCCGACCAGTCATCCGTCAACGGCACCGCATGCAACCCCAGCGCCCGGCCAAACAACTCGTAAGCCTTCTGCGGCAAAATCCCGATGCCCATGTTGGCCTGGACCATCCGGCACATCGCATCGAACCCCGGCACATGAATCCGCAGCCGCAGCACTTTGCCCGCCTGACGCGCGGCTGCGTGGGTGCGCATGTTGATGGAACTGGCGGCGTGCAGGCCGACGTAATCGCTGTCCAGCGTATCGGCGAACGCCAGGCTGGAACGGCTGGCCAAGGGATGATCCGGCAGCATCAGCACCACCAGTTTGTCCTGGCGATACAGCACGCTGTGCAGACCTTTCACATCGCTGTCGCTGGAACAGATCCCGAGGTCCGCCACGCCATCCAGCACCCCTTGAATCACCCCGCTGCTGGGGCGTTCTTCGAGGTCGGTCTTGACCTGCGGATGACGTTCGGAAAAGTCCCGCAAGTCTTCCGGCAGGAATTGAATGATCGCCGACAGGTTGGCGAGCATCCGCACATAGCCGCGAATACCGTGGCTGTGCTCGCCCAACTCCAGGCCCATTTTCTCGACGTTGAACAACATCTGCCGAGCGTGGTGCAACAGGGTTTCGCCGGCCGGTGTCAGGGTCATGCCTTTGGCCTGACGCACAAACAGACTGATGCCCAGCGCCTCCTCCAACTCCATCAACCGCTTGCTCGCCGCCGACACCGCAATCGCTTCGCGCGCAGCGGCACGGGTCAGCGTGCCTTCTTCGTGGACGGCGACGAACAACTGAAGGGTCATCAGATCGAGACGGCGGATCAGGCTTTTTTGCAACATGGAGGGCTCGATGGTTTTGGGGGTGGCGGAGTCGGGAGGATATCGCCATTGAGGTCTGGCAACACAAAACCATGGACGATTCGTCCGCGACCGGTCACCTCGGTATAGTCTTGCCGCAATCAAAACGCCCGACTGAAAACATCACCCAAGGCTTTCCATGAAGAGCAGCACCACCCTCCTCGTCACCTGCAGCACGGTTTTTCTCGCGCAGTTAGGCATGAGCATTTACCTGCCGGCGCTGCCGGAGATGGCTCGGTATCTGTCTGCCGACGCCTCGCAGGTTTCGTGGGGACTGGCCGTGTATCTGATCGGAATGGCGCTGCCGATGCTGTTCTGGGGCAGCCTTGGTCAGCGCATCGGCCGAAAACCGGTGCTGCTGGCGGCGCTTGGTATTTATGGGGTGGGCAACCTTGCGCTGCCCTTGGGCCAGACGCTGGAATCCTTTCTCTTTTTCAGACTGGCTCAGGGCATCGGCGCCAGCGGAATTTCGGTCATGGCCCGGGTGTTGATCCGTGACAGTTTTCGTGGCGACCTGTTGGCCAAAGCGCTGTCCTGGCTTTCGATTTCTTTCGTGGTGGCGCTGGGGATCGGCCAGTATCTGGGGTCGGTCATCCAGGTCGCGTTGGGCTGGCCGGCGATTTTCTACCTGCTGGGCAGTGTGAGTCTGTTGCTGGCGATGGTCGTGGCACGGGTCACGTTCCCGGTGCGGGTGGAAGACACTGTTCAGTCGTCCGCGTGGCCGAGCTATTGGCGCATTCTGCGTGATAGGGCCTTTCTGCTGCCGGCGCTCACCGGTGGGTTGGGTTATGGGGTGATCATCGCCTTCAACACCGCGGCGCCGCTGATTCTGCAAGGACCGTTCAACTGGTCGGCCGTGGAATACGGGCTGTTGGGCTGGCCCATTAGCGCGGGGTATTTTCTCGGGGCATTGGCGGTCAACGGTCTAGTGCTGCGCACCGGTCAGCGTCGGATGATGACGGCGGGGGTGGGGCTGGTGCTGGCCGGCAGTGCGGTAATGTTGCTGGGGAGCATCGCCGGCACTTCGATTGCGCTGTTGTTCTGGTTGCCCTACTGCGTAGCGGTGTTCGGCCAGTCGTTGAATTACCCGATCAGCCTGTCGCTGGCCAACGACGGTTCGCCGGTCGGCGGTGCGTATGCGATGGCGTTGAGCGGGTTCATCCATCAACTGATGGCTGCCGTCATCGGTGGTATCGCGAGCCTGATCGCCAGCCAGCAGGCATGGCCGTTGTCACTGTTATGCACGTTGCTGGCCCTGGGCGCGATGCTCTGCGTGATCATCGCGCCCGGCCGTAAAACCGCTTAGAACGCGCTGCGGAAAATCTCCTCGATCTGCCGCTGATCCGCCGCACGTGGGTTGGTCACGCCGCACGCGTCTTTCAAGGCGTTGCTGGCGAGCGTCGGGATGTCGTTGAGGCGGGCACCGAGTTCACGCAATCCGGCGGGGATTTCCACATCCCTGGCCAGGCTGCGGATCGCCGTGATGGCTGCCTGAGCGCCCTCTTCCGGGCTGAAGCCGCGAATATCGGCTCCCATTGCGTGGGCCACGTCGGTCAGGCGTTCGGCGCACACCAGCGCGTTGAAACTTTGCACATGCGGCAACAGCACGGCGTTACAGACGCCATGGGGCAAGTCGTAGAAACCACCCAACTGGTGGGCCATGGCATGCACGTAGCCAAGGGACGCATTGTTGAACGCCATGCCTGCGAGAAACTGTGCGTAAGCCATGTTTTCCCGCGCGGCCAGGTCGCTGCCATCGCGCACGGCCAGACGCAGGTTGCTGCTGATCAGCGTCATCGCCTTCAGCGCGCAGGCATCGGTGATCGGGTTGGCGGCGGTGGACACGTAGGCTTCGATGGCGTGGGTCAGCGCGTCCATGCCGGTGGCGGCGGTCAGGCTTTTGGGCATGGCGACCATCAGCGCCGGGTCGTTGACCGATAGCAGCGGCGTGACGTTGCGGTCGACGATGGCCATTTTCACGTGACGGGTTTCGTCAGTGATGATGCAGAAACGCGTCATCTCGCTGGCGGTGCCGGCGGTGGTGTTGATGGCGATCAACGGCAGTTGCGGCTTCTCGGATTGATCGACGCCTTCGTAGTCACGGATCTGCCCGCCATTGGTCGCGCACAACGCGATGCCTTTGGCGCAGTCGTGGGGCGAACCACCGCCCAGCGATACCACGAAATCACAGCGACTTTCCTTGAGCAGGCCCAGCCCGCTCTCGACGTTGGCGATGCTCGGGTTGGGCTTGGCGCCGTCGAAGATGACCGAGTCGATGTCTTTCATTGCCAGCCTTTCGGCGATCATCGCAGCCACGCCCGCCTTGGCCAGCCCGGCGTCGGTGACGATCAGCGCCTTTTTAAAACCGTACTTGCCGATGGCGTCCATGGCCTCGTCGAGGCAACCAATACCCATGATGTTCACGGCGGGGATGAAAAACGTGCTGCTCATGGCGAATCTCCAGGTCTGGGCCGTATCGGTGGTTCGATCCGGCGGATACCCACAGGATCGACCCATCGGCGCGGCGTTAACTTGATCTGGCTCAAGTCCGGGTCGTGATAAAGTCGCCGCCCATCCGACCTTTTGCTTTTTGAGACGACGACCGCAATGACCGATTTCCAGGATGTCGATGCCCAACTTGAAGACTGGAACGCCCTGCGCGCCACCGCCTCGATCAGCGGCCTGCTGGTGGGCAACGGCGCCAGCCGCGCGGTCTGGGACGATTTCGGCTACGACTCGCTGTTCGAAAACGCCCGCACCGTCGAAGAAAAACCCCTGAGCCAGTCCGAGCTCAGCGTTTTCGACGCGATGCAAACGCGCAGTTTCGAGCAGGTGCTGGGTGCGCTGAAAACCACCAGCCGGGTGAACAAGGCCCTGGCCGTCAGCTCCGCCGCGCCGCGCAATCGCTACTACGCGATCAAGGAAGCGCTGATCAACACCGTGCACGCGGTGCACATCCCGTGGCGACTGGTGGTGCCTTCGACACTGGCGACGATCAATCAGGAACTGGGCCGTTACCGGACGGTGTTCACCACCAATTACGACTTGCTCAACTACTGGGCGATCCAGCACCAGCCGGATGCGATCACCGACCTGTTCCAAGGGGCCGAGCCGGGGTTTGATTTGAGCGCCACGGCGACCGATAAAACCCGTCTGCTGTACCTGCACGGCGGTTTGCATCTGGTGCGCAATCAGGACGGCACGGCACGCAAACTGATGTCGACCGAAGGCACGCTGCTGGGCAGCTTTGCGATCAACAACACGATCAAGACGCTGGATGACGTGCCGCTGTTTGTGAACGAAGGGCCGAGCGCAGACAAGCTCAAGACCATCCGCAGCTCGGATTATTTGTCGTTTTGCTATGACCAGTTATTGGGGCATGCCGAAGGCTTGTGCATCTTTGGGCATGCGCTGGGCGAGCAGGACAGCCACATCATTCATGCGCTGCGCCAGGCGAAACCCAAGGTGGTCGCGATTTCGATTTATCCGCGCAGCAAGGCGTTTATCCAGCATCAGAAGCGGCATTACGCGAAGGTGTTTGAGGGGACCGGATCAGAGCTGCGTTTTTTTGATTCGAAGACGCATGCGCTTGGAAGTCCCAAGCTCACCGTTCCCGTCGAGGTGTAACACCGGTCCTGTAGGAGCCGGCTTGCTGGCGATGGCGGTGGCTCAGTCAATGCAGATGTTGATTGACCCACCGCTATCGCCAGCAAGCTGGCTCCTACAGGGGTATGCGGTGTTATGCAGCTCACTCTTCAGCGCTATGCACCACCACCAGCAACTGCGCCTGAACCTCGCCCACTGAGCGGATCCGGTGCGGTTTCTGCGCATTGAAGTGCAGCGCATCACCGCGTTCGAGCAGCACGCGCTCATTCATGAAGTCCACTTCCACCTGCCCTTCGTGGACAAACAGAAACTCCTCCCCCACGTGTTCCTTGAAGGTTTTGTCCGCGAATTCGTACGGCGGATAAATGATGAACGGCAGCAGACTGCGCTCACTCACCTGATGCGCCAGCACCGCATAGCCGGGGCTCTCATCATTGGCCGCCAGCGACTGACGCTCATGGCTGCGCACCAGGCTGTAGCTGTCGAGGCTGACGCTGTCTTCGGAGAACAATTCCTCGACCTTGACGTTCAGCGCCTTGGCCAGTTTCAGCGCAGCCGCAATGGACGGCGTATTCAACCCGCGCTCGACTTTCGACAGATAGCTCTTGGTCATCCCGGATTTTTCAGCCAGGGCCTCGAGCGTCACGCCCAGTTTTTTTCTCAATAATTTCAAACGGATAGACATGCAGAACGATTAATCCATCGAGGAGGCAACGATTCATCCTTGCCAATGACACAAAGTGTCATATAGCATCATTTGTGTCATTTGCATTCACCAAGGCCTTGCGAGCAACGAGTGAACGGCAAATCCGACGTCCATTGAACCACCCAAAGGACACCGATATGGCCAAGACCTTAGCATTACCCAAAGAGCAACTGGTCAAGCAAGCGCTGACCCAGATGCAAAATACCCTGGCAGATAATACGTGGACCGACCGGCAAAAGCTGGCCCTGACGTGCCGCATTCTGTTCGAGCATGGCCACGACTCCGGCCTAGCCGGGCAGATCACCGCCCGTGGCCCGCAGCCCGGCACTTACTACACTCAACAACTGGGCCTGGGTTTCGACGAAATCACCGCCAGCAACCTGCTGCTGGTCAACGAAGACCTGGAAGTGCTTGAAGGCCACGGCATGCCCAACCCGGCCAACCGTTTCCACAGTTGGGTGTACCGCGCCCGGCCGGACGTGAATTGCATCATTCACACGCACCCGACGCACGTCGCGGCGCTGTCGATGCTCGAAGTGCCGCTGCAGATTTCCCACATGGACCTCTGCCCGCTCTACGACGATTGCGCGTTTCTCGAAGGCTGGCCGGGTGTGCCGGTCGGTAATGAAGAAGGCGAGCTGATTGCCGGCGCCCTCGGCGACAAGCGCGCGGTCCTGCTGTCGCACCACGGCCAGTTGTCCACCGGCACGACCATCGAGGAAGCCTGCGTGATCGCGCAACTGATCGAACGCGCCGCGAAACTGCAACTGTTGGCCATGAGCGCCGGGACCATCAAGCCGATCATTCCGGAACTGGGCCGTGAAGCCCACGACTGGATCTCGAAACCCAAGCGCCATGGCGCTGCGTTCAACTACTACGCTCGGCAGAACCTGCGCCAACACGCCGATTGCCTGAACTGAACCCACGCATTTTCAAGAGGAGCGTCGCCATGTCGACCCCAACGATTCACGGCATCATCGGCTACACCATCACCCCGTTCACCGCCAATGGCGAAGGCGTTGATCTCGACGCGCTCGGACGTTCCATCGACCGTCTGATCGACGACGGCGTCCACTCGATCGCGCCGCTGGGCAGCACCGGCGAAGGCGCTTACCTGAGCGACGCGGAGTGGGACCAGGTCAGCGAGTTCAGTATCAAACACGTGGCCAAACGGGTGCCGACCATCGTCAGCGTATCCGACCTGACCACCGCCAAAGCGGTGCGCCGCGCACGTTTCGCCGAAGCCCATGGCGCCGACGTGGTGATGGTCTTGCCGACGTCTTACTGGAAACTCAGCGAGGCGGAAATCCTCGCCCATTACCGCGCCATCGGCGACAGCATCGGCGTGCCGATCATGCTCTACAACAACCCGGGCACCAGCGGCACGGACATGTCGGTCGACCTGATCCTGCGCATCGTCAACACCGTGGACAACGTGACCATGGTCAAGGAGAGCACCGGCGACATCCAGCGCATGCATCAACTGCAACGGCTCGGCGAGGGTCAGGTGCCGTTCTACAACGGCTGCAATCCGCTGGCACTGGAGGCGTTTGCCGCCGGGGCGAAAGGCTGGTGCACGGCGGCGCCGAACCTGATTGCGCAGCTCAATCTCGATTTGTATGAAGCGGTATTGGCCAACGATTTGAGCAAGGCGCGTGAACTGTTCTATCGCCAGTTGCCGTTGCTGGACTTCATTTTGAAGGGTGGGCTGCCGGCGACGATCAAGGCCGGTTTGCGTGCGACCGGGCTGGAAGTGGGGGATCCGCGATTGCCGGTGTTTCCTCTCGGTGAGGCTGGGCTGAGTCAGCTTCAAGGCTTGTTGAACGCGTTACGCTGATCACCAAACCCTGTAGGAGCCAGCTTGCTGGCGATGGTGTGTCAGTCGACACCTGTGTAGCTGACACACCATCGCCGGCAAGCCGGCTCCTACAAGGGTTTTGTGTTGTTAGAGCACCGGCAAGGTCTTGTCCTTGATCACGGTGGTCGGGCCGTTGGTCTTCACGCTGGCAATGCCTTTTTCCCGCGCGGCCTCGGAAGAATAGGCCTCACTGCTGCCGATGATCTCGTGGTTGGCAGCCTTGAGGTTGAAATACGGATGGCCATCCTTGGTAGTCTTTTTCTCGTAGCGCTCATCCAGCGGGCTGTTCTTCTGCACTGAGGCGATGCCGTTTTCGGCGGCGCTGCGAGTGGTGTAGTGCTCGCTGTTCAGAATGGTTTCGGCATTCGCCGCTTTCAGCACGAAACGAAACTGGCCGTTGCTGGTTTTGCTCAACTCATACCATCCAGACATAATTTTTCTCCTTGGCGATTGAGGGGTTTCGCGCTTCAGAGTAAAGACCAGCCATGGATTTTTGTCGCCTGAACCGGCCTCTTCGCGGGCAAGCCTCGCTCCTACAGGGGAACGCATTCCAATGTGGGAGCGAGCCTGCTCGCGATGGGGTCGACACGGTCTAAGCTATTTCACCACAGCACGCACCACCGACAGCTCCGGCGCCTGCACCCGCCGTTGCGACAAATACCGCGTACAACTCACCCGCAAGAACGAAGCAAAATTCACCACTTCCCCGCGATAATCCATCACCTCTTCATACAGCTTGGCGATCAACTGGTTGGTGGTCATGCCGTCGACCTCGGCGATTTCGCTGAGGATGTCCCAGAACTGATTCTCCAGTCGCAGGGTGGTGACCACCCCGCAGATGCGCAGCGAGCGGGAGCGCGATTCGTAGAGAATCGGGTCGGCCTTGACGTAGAGCTCGCACATGAAAAAGTCCCTCGTTACAGCGTGATTTTGGTGCCCAGCAACCCGAGGAAACCGGCTAGCCAGCTCGGGTGGGCCGGCCAGGCCGGAGCAGTGGCCAGATTGCCTTGAACATGACCTTCCGTCACCGGGATATCGATAAACGTACCGCCGGCCAAGCGCACTTCCGGTGCGCAAGCCGGGTAGGCGCTGCATTCGCGACCTTCCAGAACTCCCGCCGCCGCCAGCAATTGCGCACCGTGGCACACGGCGGCGATCGGTTTGCCGGCCTTGTCGAAGGCACGCACCAGGTCCAGGACTTTTTCGTTCAGGCGCAGGTATTCCGGGGCACGACCGCCGGGGATCAGCAGCGCGTCGTAGTCGGCTTCAGCGACCTTGGCAAAATCGAAGTTCAAGGCAAACAGATGGCCGGGCTTTTCGCTGTAGGTCTGGTCGCCTTCGAAGTCGTGGATCGCCGTGCGCACGGTCTGGCCGGCGGATTTGTCCGGGCAGACGGCGTGCACCGTGTGGCCGACCATCAGCAGTGCCTGGAACGGCACCATCACTTCGTAGTCTTCGACGTAATCGCCGACCAGCATCAGGATTTTCTTGGCAGCCATGGGGAGGACTCCTCTGGGGAAATGCTTAGGAGTATTCAAGGTAGTCGTTATCCAGGGGGGCGGGTAATAACCAGCTACTACTTGAAGACCACGTTATCGTTCATCGCGAGCAGGCTCGCTCCCACAGGGGAACGCATTCCAAATGTGGGAGCGAGCCTGCTCGCGATGGGACCCTCAAACTGTACGGATAACTCTGCGCCTAGCTGTAGCACCGCACCCCGCACAGTTTATGGCTAGATGAAGCCACCTCCCCGCCACCCTGAATTCTGGTTGCCCTCATGTCCACGCGCGAAAACACCGGCATGGCCCTCGGCCTGCTCGGCGTTGTGATTTTCAGCCTGACCCTGCCCTTCACACGGATCGTCGTGCAGGAACTCCATCCGTTGCTCAACGGCCTCGGACGTGCGCTGTTCGCGGCGATTCCGGCGGCGCTGTTGTTGCTGTGGCGCAGGGAAAAATGGCCGACCTGGAAACAGGTCAAAGGCCTGACGCTGGTGATCGCCGGCGTGATCCTTGGCTTCCCGGTTTTATCCGCCTGGGCGATGCAAACCTTGCCCGCGTCCCACGGCGCACTGGTCAACGGCCTGCAACCCTTGTGCGTGGCGCTGTACGCCGCGTGGTTGTCCCACGAACGCCCGTCGAAAGCCTTCTGGGCCTGCGCCGCGCTGGGCAGTGCGCTGGTGCTGGGTTACGCGCTGATCAGCGGTGCCGGGAGCATTCAGGCCGGTGATTTGCTGATGCTCGGCGCAATTGCCGTAGGCGGTCTGGGGTATGCCGAAGGGGGTCGTTTGGCCAAGGAAATGGGTGGCTGGCAGGTGATCTGCTGGGCGCTGGTGCTGTCGACGCCGCTGTTGATCGGACCGGTGGTGTACCTGGCGCTGCAACACCAGGGCGAAATTTCGGCCAAGACCTGGTGGGCCTTTGGTTATGTTTCGCTGTTCTCGCAGTTCATCGGCTTCTTCGCCTGGTACGCCGGGTTGGCCATGGGTGGCATTGCCCGGGTCAGTCAGATCCAGCTGTTGCAGATCTTCTTCACCATCGCGTTCTCGGCGTTGTTTTTCGGTGAACACATCGAACCGATCACCTGGCTGTTTGCTGCCGGGGTGATCGTGACGGTGATGTTGGGGCGTAAAACGGCGGTCAAACCTGCACGTATAGCCACTGCATAACTCTAACCGCCCCCGAATGCACTGACACAACTCAATCCTGTAGGAGCCGGCTTGCCGGCGATGGCGTCCATGAAATCGCCATCGCCGGCAAGCCGGCTCCTACAAGGTGTTTCAGAGGTAGTTGTCAGCGCGCAGCAGGGTTTCCAGGCAATGTTCGGTGATGTGGTAGAAATCCTTCAGCTCCTGAATCTTCACCAACAACTGCGCCGGGTCCACCGGTTCGGCGCGCTTGACCGCCAGGATCATCTTGTTCTTGTTGGTGTGGTCCAGTGAGATGAACTCAAACACCTTGGTTTCGTAACCGCAGGCTTCAAGAAACAACGCACGCAAACTGTCGGTGACCATTTCCGCTTGCTGACCCAGGTGCAAACCGTACTGCAGCATCGGCTTGAGCAGCGCCGGGCTCTGGATTTGCAGGCGGATCTGCTTGTGGCAGCACGGCGAGCACATGATGATCGACGCGCCGGAACGAATGCCGGTGTGGATCGCATAATCAGTGGCGATGTCGCAGGCATGCAGCGCGATCATCACGTCCAGCTCGCTCGGCGCCACACTGCGCACGTCACCGCACTTGAACACCAGCCCCGGGTGTTCCAGCTTCGCGGCGGCGGCGTTGCACAGGTTGACCATCTCTTCACGCAGCTCGACGCCGGTCACTTCGCCTTTGGCGTTCAGGGTGTTGCGCAAATAGTCGTGGATCGCGAACGTCAGGTAGCCCTTGCCCGAACCGAAGTCCGCGACCCGCACCGGTTTGTCCAGCGCCAGCGGCGAGGTGGTCAGGGCATGGCTGAAGACTTCGATGAACTTGTTGATCTGCTTCCACTTGCGCGACATCGCCGGGATCAGCTCGTGCTTGCTGTTGGTCACACCAAGGTCGGCGAGGAACGGCCGGCTGAGGTCGAGGAAGCGGTTTTTCTCGCGGTTGTGCTCGGCGGACGGCACTTCGCGCAATTGCTGAGGTTTGCTCTTGAACAGCGAAGACTTGCCCTTTTTGCTGTATTCGAGCTGGGCTTCGTCGGTCAGCGATAACAAATGCGCATTTTTGAACGAGGCCGGCAGCAACGCGGCGATGGTCGCCACGCCCTCGGCCAGCGGCAGGTTCTTGGTGATGTCGCGGGTTTTGTAGCGGTAGACGAAGGACAGGCAAGGCTGATCCTTGACCGTCAGTTGCTTGATGATCAGCCGTTGCAGATCCGCTTCGGTGCCGACGTATTTGGCCAGCACCAGTTTGATGAAGGCATTGGCGTCGAGGCTGGTTTGCAGCAGGTCGATGAACTGGGCGTGGTGATCCGGCGCGAGGCTGGCGGGAGTGGCGGTGACAGACATGGAAAAAACGGCCTCGGGCGGAGCGAATCGGGAATGGCGGGTATTTTAGGGGGGATGGCCGTTCAGGGCACGGCTAATTTCCCGAACGGTTCAGCATGTGAACGCATTCCCCTGTGGGAGCGAGACCGGCTTGCCGGCGATGGATTCAAGAGCACCGCGATTTTCCTGCAACCCCGCGTCATCGTTGACGACCATCGCGAGCGGGCTCGCTCCCACAGGGGATCAGCGTCAGCCTAGAACCACCAACCGATTCGGCAGCTCATTGCGCACATGCGTCACCGGCACGTGCACCTTGAGCAACTCGCCGCACGCCTCCACGCACGTGACAAAACCCTGCAACGTCTGCCCCTGTTTCACCTGCTGGGTGAACGCCGCCACAATGGCGTCCCAGTTCTTGTTGTCCAGCCGTTTGGAAATCCCTTCGTCCACCAGGATTTCCACATAGCGCTCGGCCTCGCAAACGAAAATCAGCATGCCGGTGCTGCCGACGGTGTGGTGCAGGTTTTGCTCCAGGAACTGCCGGCGCGCCAGGTTCGAGGCGCGCCAGTGACGCACCGAGCGCGGGATCAGGTGCGTGGTGACTTTCGGAATACGGAACACCAGGCACAGCACGATGAAGGTGAGCCATTGCACCAGCAGCAGGCTGTGCATGGTCAGCCAGCCGGTCAAATAATGCACGACACCCGGCACCACCAGCGCCAGCAGGCTGGCCCATAGCAGCGGGATGTACGCATAGTCGTCGGCACGGGCTGCAAGCACCGTCACCAGCTCGGCGTCGGTGTCGCGCTCGACCCGGGCGATTGCCTCGGCGACTTTGCGTTGTTCGTGTTCAGTCAGTAATGCCATGTCTTAAAGTGCTCGTTCATTATTGTTATCACCAGCCGCCCGACGAACCGCCGCCCCCGAAACTGCCCCCACCGCCGCTGAAGCCCCCGCCTCCACCGCCGCCACCCCCAAAACCTCCACCGCCGAAACCACCACTCGAACCGCCCGACCCGCCTCGGCCCGCCGGCAGAATCCCGAACATCTGCAAGACGAATATCGTCAGGATGAACAGCACCACCAGAAACACGAAAATCCCCGGGTGTCGGGAAACAAAATCACCGTCCTGATCGCCGCCCGACTCATAAATAGTCGACGGTTCATCCAGCGGGCTGCCGCCCAACACCACCAGCATCGCCGCGACCCCGTCGCTGATGCCCTTGCTGAAGTTACCGGCCTTGAACGCCGGGGTGATCACCTGATGGATGACCACCGAACTCTGCGCATCGGTCAGGCGATCTTCCAGGCCATAACCGACTTCAATCCGCAGCTTGCGCTCATCACGGGCGACAATCAGCAGCGCGCCATTGTTCTTGTCCTTCTGGCCGATGCCCCAATGACGCCCGAGTTGGTAACCGAAGTCGGCAATCTCGGCGCCCTGCAAGTCCGGCAACGTCACCACCACCAACTGCTCGCCGGTGGCCTTTTCATGGGCATTGAGCTGTTGCGTCAGCTGCTCGCGCACCGACGGCTCGATCATCCCGGCGTTGTCCACCACCCGCCCGGTCAACTCCGGAAACTTCAGCTCGGCCTGGGCCGTGGCAGCAAACACCCAAAGCAACAGCGCCAGGCCCACATTCAACACGCGCATTGGCAACCTCATCCGTGGTTATGCTTCAAGCCGGTCAGAATTTCACTTCAGGCGCTTTCTCGGCACCGGGGGTGGTGGCTTCAAAGGTTTCGCGGATCGGCAAGTCGCTGTACATCACGGTGTGCCACAAGCGGCCCGGGAAAGTGCGGATTTCGGTGTTGTAGTTCTGCACCGCGAGAATGAAATCCCGACGCGCCACGGCGATGCGATTCTCGGTGCCTTCCAGTTGCGATTGCAACGCCAGGAAATTCTGGTTGGCCTTGAGGTCCGGATAACGCTCGGACACCACCATCAAACGGCTCAAGGCACCGGTCAGCTGATCCTGCGCCTGCTGGAACTGCTTGAGTTTCTCGGGGTTGTCGAGGGTGCTGGCATCCACCTGAATCGACGTCGCCTTGGCCCGGGCTTCGATCACCGCAGTCAGGGTTTCCTCCTCGTGTTTCGCATAGCCTTTGACGGTTTCCACCAGGTTGGGGATCAGGTCGGCGCGGCGCTGGTACTGGTTCTGCACCTGGCCCCAGGCGGCCTTGGCCTGTTCGTCGAGGGTCGGAATATTGTTGATGCCGCAACCGGCCAGCAACGTGGTCAGCAACATCAAGGCTGCGACCTGCAGGCTCGACCGAGTGTGATGTCGTACATTCATCTGGTTGACGCTCCCGTGCACATTCCGTTGATAAAACAACCAGCAACCTCCTGACCGGACTCTTCGGGCATAATCTGCCGCCGCCACTGGATTGCATCGAGCCAATGGGCTAAAAGATGCCCCTGCGCGAAAACACTGCGCAAGTGTGCCCGCATTTACTTGAACAACAATAGTCGCTCCCTAAATTTTGGCTGACCGGCGCGTATTCACTGCCGTTTGGGCTTTTGAGAAAACCATTCATGAAGAAGCTGTGTTTGCTGGGCCTGTTCGTCAGCCTGGCCAGTCATAACGTATTGGCCGCCACGACGCCCACACCTCTGGAAAACAAGGACGCTTTCATCAGCAACCTGATGAAGCAGATGACCCTCGATGAAAAAATCGGCCAGTTGCGCTTGATCAGCATCGGCCCGGAAATGCCTCGGGAGCTGATCCGCAAGGAAATTGCCGCCGGTAACATCGGCGGTACGTTCAACTCGATTACCCGTCCGGAAAACCGTCCGATGCAGGACGCGGCGATGCGCAGCCGGTTGAAGATCCCGATGTTCTTCGCCTACGACGTAATCCACGGCCACCGCACGATTTTCCCGATCCCTATCGCCCTCGCTTCGAGCTGGGACATGGACGCCATCGGCCTGTCCGGGCGCATCGCCGCCAAGGAAGCCGCGGCGGACAGCCTCGACATCACCTTCGCGCCGATGGTCGACATTTCCCGTGACCCGCGTTGGGGCCGCACCTCCGAAGGCTTCGGCGAAGACACCTACCTGGTGTCGCGCATTGCCGGCGTCATGGTCCGGGCCTTCCAGGGCACCGGTGCGAACGCGGCCGACAGCATCATGGCCAGCGTCAAGCACTTCGCCTTGTACGGCGCGGTCGAGGGTGGTCGCGACTACAACGTCGTCGACATGAGCCCGGTCAAGATGTACCAGGACTACCTGCCACCGTACCGCGCGGCGATTGACGCCGGCGCCGGCGGCGTCATGGTTGCGTTGAACTCGATCAACGGCGTACCGGCCACCGCCAACACCTGGCTGATGAACGACCTGTTGCGCAAGGAATGGGGCTTCAAAGGCCTGGCGGTCAGCGACCACGGGGCGATTTTCGAGCTGATCAAGCACGGTGTTGCCGCTGACGGTCGCGAAGCTGCGAAGCTGGCGATCAAGGCCGGCATCGACATGAGCATGAACGACACCCTGTACGGCAAAGAACTGCCGGGGCTGTTGAAGGCCGGTGAGATCGAGCAAAGCGACATCGACAACGCCGTGCGTGAAGTGCTCGCCGCCAAGTACGACATGGGCCTGTTCAAGGACCCGTACCTGCGCATCGGCAAGGCGGAAGATGATCCGGCCGACACCTACGCCGACAGCCGCCTGCACCGCGCCGAGGCCCGCGACGTTGCGCGCCGCAGCCTGGTGTTGTTGAAGAACCAGGGCGAAACCCTGCCGTTGAAGAAAACCGCGAAGATCATGCTGACCGGCCCGTTGGCCAAGGCACCGATCGACATGATGGGCAGCTGGGCCGCCGCCGGTCGTCCCGCGCAATCGGTGACACTGTTCGACGGCATGAACGCTGCCGTGGCCGACAAGGCGACGCTGGTCTACGCCCGTGGCGCCAACATCACCAGCGACAAGAAGGTTCTGGATTACCTGAACTTCCTCAACTTCGACGCACCGGAAGTGGTCGATGACCCGCGCTCGGCGCAAGTGCTGATCGACGAAGCGGTGAAAGCCGCCAAGGATGCGGACGTGATCGTCGCGGCGGTCGGCGAATCCCGTGGCATGTCCCACGAATCCTCCAGCCGCACCGACCTGAACATCCCGGCCAATCAGCGCGACCTGATCAAGGCGTTGAAAGCCACCGGCAAACCGCTGGTGCTGGTGTTGATGAACGGCCGTCCGCTGTCGATTCTCGAAGAGAAAGACCAGGCTGACGCGATTCTGGAAACCTGGTTCAGCGGCACCGAAGGCGGCAACGCCATCGCCGACGTGCTGTTCGGCGACTACAACCCGTCGGGCAAACTGCCGATCACCTTCCCGCGTTCGGTGGGTCAGATTCCGACCTACTACAACCACCTGAGCATTGGCCGGCCGTTCACGCCGGGCAAACCGGGCAACTACACCTCGCAGTATTTCGATGACACCACCGGCCCCCTGTTTCCGTTCGGCTTCGGTCTGAGCTACACCGATTTCAGCCTGACCGACATGGCCCTGTCATCGACCACGCTGAACAAGACCGGCAAGCTCGACGCCAGCGTCATGGTGAAAAACACCGGCAAGCGCGACGGCGAAACCGTGGTGCAGCTGTACATCCAGGACGTGACCGGCTCGATGATCCGGCCACTGAAGGAACTGAAGAACTTCCAGAAAATCACGCTCAAGGCCGGTGAACAGAAAGTCGTGCACTTCACCATCACCGAGGATGACCTGAAGTTCTTCAACGCTCAGTTGAAGTACGCAGCAGAGCCAGGCAAGTTCAACGTGCAGATCGGCCTGGACTCCCAGGACGTGACGCAGCAGAGCTTCGAACTCCTGTAACACCGCCCCCTGTAGGAGCGAGCCTGCTCGCGATGGCGGCCTGACAGTCAACTGAGATGTTGAATGTCAGGGCCTCATCGCGAGCAGGCTCGCTCCCACAGTGGTTTGTGGTGTTCAGAAGAGCGGGATCAGCCTCTACGATCCAGCAGATTCACCACCAGCCGATCCACCCATCCCCAAATCCTTTGCTTCACCCGCCGCCACAGCGGTCGGCGTTGCCAGGCCTCCAGGCTGACTTCCTGGCTCTGCGCAAAGTCATTCTCGAAACTCGCCGCCACCGCACGCGTCAGCCCCGGGTCCAGAGCTTCAAGGTTGGCTTCCAGGTTGAATCGCAAATTCCAGTGATCGAAGTTGCATGAGCCAATGCTCACCCAATCATCGACCAGCACCATTTTCAGGTGCAGGAAACACGGCTGGTATTCGAAGATCTGCACCCCGGCCTTGAGCAATCGCGGGTAGTAGCGATGCCCGGCATAACGCACCGACGGGTGATCGGTGCGCGGACCGGTCAATAACAGACGCACATCAACGCCTCGAGCTGCCGCCCGACGCAACGAGCGGCGGACTTTCCACGTCGGCAGGAAATACGGTGTGGCCAGCCAGATTCGCTTTTGCCCGCTGTTCAGCGCACGAACCAGCGATTGCAGGATATCGCGGTGTTGGCGGGCGTCGGCATACGCGACCCGGCCCATGCCCTCGCCCATCGGCGGCACGCGGGGCAATCGCGGCAAACCGAAATGCGAGGCAGGTTTCCAGGCGCGGCGATGGCGGTTGGCGATCCATTGGCGATCGAACAACAACTGCCAGTCGATGACCAGAGGGCCGGTGATTTCCACCATCACTTCGTGCCATTCGCTGGCGTCTTCGCCCGGCGTCCAGAACTCATCGGTGACACCGGTGCCGCCGACTACGGCCATGCTCTGATCGACCAGCAACAGCTTGCGATGATCGCGGTAGAAATTGCCGACCCAGCGCCGCCAGCTCAGGCGGTTGTAGAAGCGCAGCTCTACGCCGGCCGCCATCAGCCGCTGACGCAGGGTCAGGGTAAACGCGAGGCTGCCGTAATCATCGAACAGGCAGCGCACCCGCACGCCGCGCTCGGCGGCCTGGACCAGTGCCTGAACCATGGCCTCGGCACACGCGCCCGCCTCCACCAGGTACAGCTCCAGTTCGACTTGTTCCTCGGCGCGCGCAATCGCGACCAGCATCCGCGGAAAGAACTGCGGACCGTCGATCAGCAGTTCGAAGCTGTTGCCTTCACGCCAGGGAAAAATCGCGCCGGCCATGTCAGCGCGCCGTGAAAATCAGCACCGCACCCACCGGCACCGACAGACTGATGGCCGACAACCCGGCGACCTTGCGCAAGCTGTCCAGCCCCGGCGCCAGATCAAAATCCTCGGCGTTGATCACCAGCGGTTCGAGCGTCACCACTTGAAAGCGTCGGTCATCGAGGCGAGTCGCCAACAGCTCGGCGTTGTACTCACGGGTTTTGCCGTGGAGGTTGACGGTGACCGGCAAGCGCAGCTCGAGTTGCGCACCGGGAGCGAGGTCGTTGATCGGGCGCAAATCAATCTGCGCAGTGATCAACGCTTCGGGAAAGTTCTGGATCTCGAACAGCTCCTTGCGCATGCGTTCGTCACGCAAGGGGATGCCGCTGTTTATCGAATCCAGCTCGACTTCCACCTCGGCCAGGCCTTTGGGACTGACCTTGCCATGCAGCACCAGGAAGCGCTGCACTTCGGAAACATTGGCGTTTTTGGTGCTGACGAACGACAGCCGCGAGGATTCGCCGTCCAGGTACCAATTGGCCTGAGCCGACAAAGTAGCGCTGGCCAGCAGCACAAAGGCGAGGGTTTTGGTGAGGGACCGCTTGAACATAAAGACTCGTGGGGCAGATAAACCTGAACGAACCTTAACCGCCCGCGAGCGCATTGCAAACCGCGACGTCCAAACACAGCACCTGTAGGAGCCCGGCTTGCCGGCGATAGCGCCCGAAAGATCGCCATCGCCAGCAAGCCGGCTCCTACGGATTTGCGGTGTGCTCGAGATTGAAGGTTCACGCCAAACCTGTAGGAGCCGGCTTGCTGGCGATGGCGTTCCGGAGATTGCCATCGCCGGCAAGCCGGCTCCTACAAAGACGACCTGTCAGGGTTGCAGACGGCAGCCTTGGTGTTCGCCGATCCATTGCGCGCTGTTGCTGCGGCCCATGCCGCTGACCGTCACGCGTTTGCCGGTGGCGTCATCGGTAAAACCGCTGAAGGGCAGCCATTGTTTCACATAGCCACGGCAATACTCGGCGTCGTTGTCCATCACGTATCGGCACGAGCAGTATTCCTTGGCGGTGTAGGCGCTGATGATGTCCGGGAAGGCCCATAGCGCCACGCGCTCGTGCCAGATCCAGCCAAGCAAGGCGATCAGCAGGATCAACAACAGCGAGCTGAACGGTCGGCGGCGGACAAACGGGCGACGGCTCATGGCTGCACCTTCCCGGCGAATGCCTTGCGCGAAAGGTTGAGCAATGCGTTGTGGTTGTAGCTACCGTCGCGGTCGTCGCCGTAGCGCACGATCACCAGTTTTTCGCTGGGGATCACGTACATCGCCTGCCCCCAATGGCCAAGTGCGGCGAAGGTATCGGGAGGTGCATCGGGCCAGGGTTGTGCGGCGCCATCCACGGCGCGATTGAGCCACCACTGACCGCCCGGCACTGCGTCGTCCTGATTCGCTTGATAGTGGGCGAAGGACTCGCGATTGAAGGTGACCCAGTCTTTGGGCAGCAATTGCCGGTCCCCCCAACGGCCGTCACGCGCCATCAACAAGCCGACTCGCGCCAGGTCGCGGGCGGTGAGGTAGGCATAGGACGAGGCGACGAAAGTGCCCGTGCCGTCGGTTTCCCACACCGCGTGACGAATCCCCAGCGGCTCGAACAGCGCGGTCCATGGATAGTCGGGATAACGCGCCGGGCCGACGATGTTTTTCAGCGCCGCGGACAACAGATTGCTGTCGCCGCTGGAATAGCGAAAAGCCTGACCGGGCTTGGCGTACTCGGCGTGATCGGTGGTGAAGGCGGCCATGTCGTGATGGCCGCGGGTGTAGAGCATCGCCACCACCGAGGACTTCAACGGCGCGTATTCATAGTCTTCCTGCCAGTCCAGGCCCGAGGCCCAGTGCAGCAGATCGGCCAGGGTGATCGCCGGGTGCTTTTCCAGCGCTGGATAGAACTTCAGCGCCGGGTCCTGCAATTTGAACAGGCCTTCGCCATAGGCGACGCCGAGCACCGTGGCCATGAGGCTCTTGCTGATCGACCAGGTCAGGTGCGGCGTGTCGGCGCTGGTCGGGCCGGCGTAGCGTTCGTAGATCAACTGACCGTCGCGGATCACCAGCAAAGCGTCGGTGCGGATGCCTTTTCGGCTGATGTCATCACGGGGCGGGAAGGCGTAGGTTTCCAGGGCTTGCAGCGCCGGGCCGCTCGGGGTGAGGCCGGGCGACCATTGCTCGGTGGGCCAGGTTTCGGCCTGGGTCGAGAGACTGAGCAGCAGCATGAAAAACAGGGACACGCCTTTGAACATGGTGGGGGCTCGGCGGATTTGATTGCTGAGCCTAGTTGAGGTTGATGACAGTTTTGGAGTTTGTGTCGTCAATGAAGACGCCTTCGCGGGCAAGCCTCGCTCCTACAGAGGTATGCGCTCTCCTGTAGGAGCGAGGCTTGCCCGCGAAGAGGCCCGTCAGATCGCCGCCAACGCCTTGGCCAACCGCTTGCCCCGCGCCCCCGCCGCCAAATCCATCACCGCCTGATCCCGCTGCCACATCGCCGTCCACTGCGGCGGGCCATCGGCCAATGCCTGGTTCACCTCAACCTTCAACCCGTCGAACTGCGCAAACAACCCGCCCAGCAACACATGCCCCGCCGGATTGTTCGGCGCCTGCCGGCTCATTTCCGCACACCCGGCCAACAGCGCCAGCAAACGCAACTGCAAGGCCTGCGGCCAGTCGCTGTCCTGGCCGACGCCATACAACCACGCTGTCATCGCGCTCAACACATAGACGTCCTCCAGCGTTCTGAACGGTTTGACGTACGCGTCCCAGCCATCCCCCGCCAGCAATTCACACAAGGCATGGTCGAGAAACAGCCGGCCATGACTGATGTCCGGCATCAGCGGGATCGGCGGGAGTTTTTCCAGACGCACACCCGGCTCACCGGGATAAACCACCGCCAGGCTCAGGCGCGGCGACTCGCCAGGCGCTTCACTGCGCGCAGCGATCAGCAGCCAGTCGGCCGCATCGCCGGCGGTCACGAAATCCTTGCGTCCGCTCAGGCGCAGTTCGCTCAGGCGCGTCTGCATGTCCGCCACCCGCAGGCTGCGTTGCTCGGTCGCGCACAACGCGCCAAGACTCGGCGGCGCGCTCGGCCACAGCATGCGTAAAGCCGCCTGATAGCCCACCAGAAACGCCAGCCCCGGTGTCGCCATCAGGCGTCCACCGCCCACCGCCAACTCAAACGGCGTGACCGTGCCCAACTGCTGCAACAAGGTCGCGAAGCCTTCACCGAGGTCCGGATTGGCGGGCAAGCGATCGCGGCGTTTCAACAGGGTTTGCCAGGGCATAAGAGGCTCCTTGTGGGCTGTCATATAAGCATCACCAAAGCTTCATGGCGATGACACCGGGGCTACATAGCCTGACTTTGCACAACACGGCCGCATAAAGAAAGTCGATCGGCTCTAACCCAAGACGGGTGACCAGCCCGCACGGAGAATCGCAATGACTCAGATCGCCCGCATCAGCGACACCGGCAATGAACGCCGCCTGCAAGCCGAACGCCTGGTGGGCGCCGAGGCCTTGCAGGAAGCCCAGGCTTTGCGCTTCAACGTGTTCAGCGGCGAGTTCAACGCCAAGCTCAAAGGCGCGGAACTGGGTCTGGACATGGATGACTATGACGTTCACTGCGCCCACATCGGCGTGCGTGACCTGAACACCGGTCGCCTGGTGGCAACCACCCGTTTGCTCGACCACACCGCCGCCAGCAGCCTGGGCAAGTTTTACAGCGAAGAAGAATTCAGCCTGCACGGTCTGATCCAACTCAAAGGCCCGATCCTCGAAATCGGCCGTACCTGTGTCGACCCGGCCTACCGCAACGGCGGGACCATCGCAGTGCTCTGGGGGGAACTGGCCGAAGTCCTGAACCAGGGCGGCTACAGTTATCTGATGGGTTGCGCGAGCATCCCGATGCAAGACGGCGGCATCCAGGCTCACGCGATCATGCAGCGTCTGCGCGAGCGTTATCTGTGCACCGAGAACCTGCGCGCCGAACCGAAAAAACCGTTGCCGGTTCTGGACATCCCCTCCAACGTCATCGCCGAAATGCCGCCGCTGCTCAAGGCCTACATGCGTCTCGGTGCGAAGATCTGCGGCGAGCCGTGCTGGGACGAAGACTTCCAGGTTGCCGACGTGTTCATCCTGCTCAAACGCGACGAACTCTGCCCGCGCTACGCCAAGCACTTCAAGGCGGCTGTGTAATGAGCCGCCTGCGGGTGTACGCGCGGATTGCGCGAGTGTTGGTCGTGGTGGCATTGGGGCTGAGCATGGCCAGTGTCTTCGGTTTGTTCGAACGCTTGGGCATCGCCCATTCGATGGTCCGCCGTCAGCGCTGGTCGCGGTTTTTCATGGCGCGCCTGGCGAATGCCCTGCCCTTTCGCGTGACCGTGCACGGTGAATTGCCGAAGGAGCCGATGCTCTGGGTCAGCAACCACGTGTCCTGGACGGACATTCCGCTACTGGGCATGCTCACGCCGATGTCGTTCCTGTCCAAGGCCGAAGTGCGCACCTGGCCGGTGGCGGGCTGGTTGGCGGCCAAGGCCGGCAGCCTGTTTATCCGCCGTGGTTCGGGTGACAGTCAGTTGATCCGCAAACAGATGACGCGCCACCTGGAGCAAGCGCACCCGCTGCTGATGTTCCCGGAAGGCACCACCACCGATGGCCGTTCGTTGCGCACCTTCCATGGTCGCTTGCTGTCGGCGGCGATTGATTCGCAAGCGAAGCTGCAACCGTTGGCGATTCGTTACTTGCGCGAGGGTGAAATCGATTCGCTGGCGCCGTTCATTGGCGATGATGACTTGCTCTCACACCTGATGCGCTTGTTTGCCAACGACCGGGGCGATGTGGAGATTCATCTGCTCAAGCCGATTGCCTGCGAAGGCCGGGAACGTGCGGCGCTGGCATTCGAAGCGCAGCAGGCGGTGCAGAAGGTGTTGTTCGGCGCGATTCCCGAAAAACAGCAAGCGCCGATGCGCCCGGCAATCGCTGCCTGAACACATAACCCCTGTAGGAGCCGGCAAGCCGGCTCCTACAGGGATTTATGTTGTTGGGTAGTTTTGGGCGAAGTCCTGTAGCTGTGGGTAGAACAACCGAAAGTCCTCGCTCAACGGCTCATACAACACCCGCAGCTCCTGCATCGCCGCCGCCAGTTCCTCGGGCCTGGTCAACCGCCGCGAAATCCCCCGCAGGACCTGCTCCAACACGTCGAACTCCCGGTAAGAACCCAACCAGTCATTCGCCACCATGTGCGGCGCAATCTTCGCCAGGCGTTCCGGTAATTGCGGTTCATTGGACAGCACCCGATACACGTCGCCGGTGAACAGCGCCAGCGGCCGGTCGGCGTACAGCGTCCAGTCCCGCGCCAGGCAATGGTCAAAAAACACATCGAGCATGATCCCGGCATAACGCCGGCGGGTCAGGGAAAACCGCGACAACGCCACGTCCACCATCGGATGGCGGTCGGTAAACACGTCGATGCTGCGATGCAACTGGATAGCCGCCTCGATCTCCGGGGCGAACTGCCCTTGCAGCCGTCCTTTGACGAAATCGCCATACAGACTGCCGAGCAATTGACCGGGACGCTGGCCACCGAGGTGAAGATGTGCGAGATAGTTCATGCCGCCCAGCTTAACACTGCGGCATTCATATCGTTATAACCCGATATACCGATTTACGCGATCATCAGATCAAAATCATATTGGTATATCGCGAAATACCGATTTAAAGTTCGCCTCATCGCGATATAGCGTTTTACTCATCACGAGCCCCAAGCCATGAACCTCGACCTCGACGAAATAATAAAAGCCCTGGCACACCCAGTACGGCGAGAAATCCTGCACTGGCTCAAAGACCCGGACGTCGAATTTCCCGACCAGACCCACAGCAACGAGCACGGCGTCTGCGCCGGGCAGATCGATCAACGGTGCGGTTTGTCGCAGTCCACGGTGTCCGCACACCTGGCGACCCTGCAACGCGCCGGCCTGATCAGCAGCCGCAAAGTCGGCCAGTGGCACTTTTTCAAACGCAACGAGGAAACCATCCAGGAATTCCTCAAAACCTTCAGTAAAGAGCTCTGACCCTTAAGCTGACAAGGAATCAACAATGCCCCTCTCGCTCCTCATCCTGGCCTTGAGCGCCTTCGCCATCGGCACCACCGAGTTCGTCATCATGGGCTTGCTGCCCGATGTGGCGGCTGACCTCGGTGTGTCGATCCCCGGCGCCGGCTGGCTGGTGACCGGTTACGCCCTGGGCGTGGCCATCGGTGCGCCGTTCATGGCACTGGCCACCGCCAGGCTGCCGCGCAAGGCCGCACTGGTGGCGTTGATGGGGATATTCATCATCGGCAATCTGCTCTGCGCAGTGGCCAGTGACTACAACGTGCTGATGTTTGCCCGAGTGGTGACTGCCCTTTGCCACGGTGCGTTCTTCGGTATCGGTTCGGTAGTGGCTGCGGGTCTGGTGCCAGCCAACAAACGCGCTTCGGCCGTGGCCCTGATGTTCACCGGCCTGACCCTGGCCAACGTCCTCGGCGTGCCGCTGGGCACCGCGCTGGGTCAACAAGCCGGCTGGCGCTCGACGTTCTGGGCGGTGACCGTTATCGGCGTAATCGCCTTGATTGGCCTGATCCGTTTCCTGCCGGCCAAGCGCGATGAAGAGAAACTCGACATGCGCGCCGAGCTGCGTGCCCTCAAAGGCGCCGGTATCTGGCTGTCGTTGAGCATGACCGCGCTGTTCGCCGCGTCGGTGTTCACCTTGTTCACCTACGTCGCCCCGCTGCTGGGCGAGGTGACCGGCGTCTCGCCACGCGGCGTGACCTGGACGCTGATGCTCATCGGTCTGGGCCTGACGGTCGGCAACATCATCGGCGGCAAACTGGCCGACAAAGGCCTGGCGGCGACGCTGATCGGGGTGTTCATCAGCATGGCCGTGGTGTCCACCGTGCTGACCTGGACGAGCGTTGCGCTGATCCCGACCGAAATCACCCTGTTCCTCTGGGCTACCGCGTGCTTTGCCGCCGTACCCGCCCTGCAAGTGAACGTGGTGACCTACGGCAAGGCTGCACCGAACCTGGTGTCGACCCTGAACATCGGCGCCTTCAACGTCGGCAACGCACTCGGTGCCTGGGTCGGCGGCAGCGTCATCGCCCACGGCTACGGCCTGACCAGCGTGCCACTGGCGGCCGCCGCACTGGCGGTACTCGCCCTGCTGGTGACCCTGATTACTTTCCGTCAGAGCGGTAATCCCGAACTGGCCCCTGCTACCAACTGACTCACTGATACCTCACGAGGGTGCATTTCATGACAACTATTTTCGATCCGATCAAACTGGGCGACCTCGAGTTGGCCAACCGCATCATCATGGCTCCGCTGACCCGCTGCCGCGCCGACGAAGGTCGTGTGCCGAACGCGCTGATGGCCGAGTACTACGTTCAACGCGCCTCGGCCGGCCTGATCCTCAGCGAAGCCACCTCGGTCACGCCGATGGGCGTTGGCTACCCGGACACTCCGGGCATCTGGTCCAACGATCAAGTGCGCGGCTGGACCAACGTCACCAAGGCGATCCACGGCGCGGGCGGCAAGATCTTCCTGCAACTGTGGCACGTCGGCCGGGTTTCCCACGAGTCGTACCTGAACGGCGAAAAACCGGTCGCACCGAGCGCCATCCAGCCCAAAGGTCACGTTAGCCTGGTTCGCCCACTGGCCGATTACCCGACGCCGCGCGCTCTGGAAACCGCTGAAATCGCCGACATCGTCGACGCTTACCGCGTCGGTGCCGAAAACGCCAAGGCCGCCGGTTTTGATGGCGTGGAAATCCACGGTGCCAACGGTTACCTGCTCGACCAGTTCCTGCAAAGCAGCACCAACCAGCGTACCGACCAATACGGCGGCTCCGTGGAAAACCGTGCACGCCTGCTGCTGGAAGTGACCGATGCCGCCATCGAAGTCTGGGGCGCCGGCCGCGTTGGTGTGCACCTGGCACCGCGTGCAGACTCCCATGACATGGGTGACGACAACCTCGCCGAAACCTTCACCTACGTCGCTCGCGAACTGGGCAAACGTGGCATCGCGTTCATCTGCTCCCGCGAAAAAGAAGGCACCGACAGCCTCGGCCCGCAAATCAAGGAAGCCTTCGGCGGTCCGTACATCGTCAACGAACGCTTCACCAAGGACAGCGCCAACGCCTGGCTGGCCAGTGGCAAGGCTGACGCGGTCGCCTTCGGTGTGCCGTTCATTGCCAACCCGGATTTGCCGGCACGGTTGAAGGCCGATGCGCCGCTGAACGAAGCGCGTCCGGAGTTGTTCTACGGCAAAGGCCCGGTCGGTTATATCGACTATCCAGCGATGTAACTTCAACTAAACAATTGCAAAGCCCCGGCTCGAAAGAGCCGGGGCTTTTTTATGCGCTCCATCAACCACGTGCAACAAACAAATACACACCCAACTAACAGACCTTTTGACTCGCTGATATATTCAATCTCTCAATTCAACTCAACTCAAGAGAGATCGACATCATGGATGATACCCCTATAAAGGCCGCCTCCGAAGACCAGGAAGTCTACGAAGACATTCAGAATGTGACATTTGAAAAAAACCTCTACGAGCAAGCCAGCACTCTTGCAACTCTTTCCACTTTTCCGATGATACTAAGCTTTCTTCAAAGTGCTGCCACAACTCTTTTTTCTCCTGAGACCCAGGAAAGACTAAGAACAGAACTGGAAGTCGATAAATACTTTGAGGCCCTTGGCAAGGAAAGCCTCAAGAGGGAGGAAGAAACCTGGGCATCCCTTAAACGCATAAAATCTCACACCAGTGTTCTCTTCTACATCTTCAATGCTACCGAAGAAACTTTCAAACTCGATTACTCCAGCTGGAACAACGACAAACTCCCCGCTCAAGACTATGAAATCAAGCCCTTGCAGTACACGTCATTCATACTGCGCAGCGACATACCTCAACGTATCCCCCATCGGCAGATTCATGTGTCGAGCAAAGTGAACCACGGCTTTACGTATCGTAGCGAAAAATTCGCATTCGATTTTTCCTCGCAGCTTTATTTAAGGCATTCGGGCGGCAAGTCAACCCCCTACGCGGATCACCAGATAAACTCTATTGGTAAATCTTCACTGACTTGTACTTCCAGCCTCTCACGAGGCATGAGAGAGAGTCCTTATAGCTACGGCGTGCTAATTACTCTTGGTGAATTAGCCTGAAGAACCCGATTGCGTTCAAAGCGGTGCTCAGCAGCATCTGCGCTTCTTAATAAATAAACCCCCAGGTAAAAGCACCTGGAGCTCACCTACTTAGCAAAATAAAAAATCGACATGAACGACATCAAAGAAACCAGTAACAAGTACGAAGATCTACTATCGTTTTTCAATTACACTTCCATTGGCACACTTTACAACCTGACACCACTACTATTCAGCGAAGAGAATCAGCAAGCACTGGATGAGTTGATAGGGATCGCCGAGGTGGAATTAATCGGCCTCCTCGAAAAAATCGAGTCAGAACGCGAGTTGAATCAGAAAATAGAACAGTGGCGACATCAAGATGAAAGCTCGAAAAACACTCGTGTGATCGTCAAACTCATTAACAACACACCGCACACTTTTAAAATCGCACAAACCAGTCTGCCTTTACACCCATCAGAGCGCGAGTCATTCCTGCTCCGGGCTCACGCAAAGACAGCATTCAAATCCGACTTTGCCTATACGTACGCCGCGCCGTGGCCAAAGAACAAAATCATGTTCAATCAATTCGTGGATTTTATCGATCAGAACGTCGGGGTACGTTTTGACCTCGGCATGATCATGAACAAATCCTTCGGCGTTATTTCGCCAAGACACAGGGCAACGGTAAAAAACACCGTCACCTCCATTGGCTCATCCAAAATCAATTGTTCCACCAAAATCACCCGCATGGCAGAGGATCAGCCTTTCAACTTTGAGGTGGAAATCACACTGGGCTGAAGCAGCGACCACTGGGGATCGCTCTTGGCTTTTCACATCTGCGACACAAATTTCCTACAAAATACGTAGCTCGCTACCTGTCATCCTGAAGCGCGTCCCTATATAAAAGCACCCCAGTACGTCAAAGCGGGCGAAGAGTTGATCTTCGCCCGCGTCTATTGACATAAACGGATCCAATTACGCATGTTGCTTCATTTTTGCAGGCTGGGACTGAAACGCAGCATGTCCAGCCCGGTATCGACCCAACGTTCGGCATCGATATGCAGTTCAAAGCTGTCCGGCGCGAGCAACCATTGGTACAGCAGGCCATCTATATAGGCATGAATGCTGATGGCCGCACGGGCGGTGTCGAGATTTTCCGGCAACTGCCCGCGATTCACCGCATTACGCAGGGTCAGGCCAATGCGCGTGTTGCATTCGAGGCTGGCCGTTCGGCGCTGCTGGCGCAGATCGCACATTTCATCGGTGAATTCGCACTTATGAAACAGAATCTCGTTGATGCGCCGGGTCTTGGGGTCCAGCGCAACTTCATGAAACAAATGAATCAGCAGCCGACGCATGCAGCCCAGCGGATCGAGCTCGTCTTCGCTCTCCGCGGCTTTGGCCAGCTCATCAAGGGGCTCATGCAAGCTGTCGAGCATGGCCTGCACCAGATCGGCCTTGTTGCTGAAATGCCAGTAGATGGCGCCGCGAGTGACGCCGGCCAGGGTTGCGATGTCCGCCAGCGTCGTGCGGGCCACGCCCCGCTCGAAAAAGGCTTTTTCGGCCGCCTCGAGTATCTGGCTGCGGGTTTCTTGAGCTTCCTCTTTGGTGCGACGGACCATGGCAGTACAACCTCAATCAGGATGCTTCAGCGATGTCTGAATATCAGCTGAATAAAAGTGGGGCGAGCGCTCTTGGGACTCGTCCCCGGGCCTACAATTCCAACCTTGCGACGGCCTCTGTAACAGCGAGGGTACACAGCCAAGGTATTTACAAACAACCGTGAATGTAAGTATATTCCTTAGCATGCTACTTATCCACCCGGTACCCAATTTTTAACCTTCCATCTTTTCTTGTGCGTTTTTTTGCGCGCCTGACCCGAGGATTTTCATGCAATTCAAGCCAGCTGTTACCGCTCTGGTCACTGCCGTCGCCTTGGCATCGCTGCTCAGCGGATGCAAAAAGGAAGAAGCGGCACCGGCCGCTCCACCGCCTCAGGTCGGCGTTGTCACCCTGCAACCTCAAGCCTTCACCCTGACGTCCGAGCTGCCGGGCCGCACCAGCGCCTACCGCATCGCGGAAGTTCGCCCGCAGGTCAACGGCATCATTCTCAAACGTCTGTTCAAGGAAGGCGGCGACGTCAAGGCCGGCCAACAGCTGTATCAGATCGATCCAGCCGTCTATGAAGCCACGCTGAAAAGCGCCGAAGCCAACCTGCAACAGACCAAGTCGATCTCCGATCGCTACAAGCAACTGGTCAACGAACAGGCTGTGAGCCGTCAGGAATACGACACCGCACAGGCCAACCGCCTGCAATCGGAAGCCGCCCTGCAAAGCGCCCAGATCAATGTGCGCTACACCAAGGTCTATGCGCCACTGTCCGGTCGCATCGGTCGTTCCAGCGTGACCGAAGGCGCGCTGGTCACCAGTGGCCAGGCGGACGCCATGGCTGTGATCCAGCAACTCGACCCGATCTACGTCGACGTCACCCAGTCCTCGGTAGAGCTGCTTGAACTGCGCCGCGAACTGGAAAGCGGTCGCCTGCAAAAGGCCGGCGACAACTCGGCTGCGGTCAAGCTGACCCTCGAAGACGGCAGCCAGTACAAGCTCGACGGCAAGCTCGAATTCTCCGAAGTCTCGGTTGACCAGACCACCGGTTCCGTCACCCTGCGTGCGGTGTTCCCGAACCCTGATCACACCCTGTTGCCCGGCATGTTCGTTCACGCCCAGCTTCAGGCCGGCGTGAATGCAGCTGCCATCCTGGCGCCGCAACAAGGCGTGACCCGCGACCTGAAAGGCTCCCCGACCGCGCTGGTCGTCGGTGCGGACAACAAGGTCGAGCTGCGTCAGCTCAAGGCCAGCCGCACTGTCGGCAGCCAGTGGCTGATCGAGGACGGCCTGAAAGCCGGTGATCGCCTGATCACCGAAGGGCTGCAATTCGTCAAACCTGGCATTGAAGTCAAGGCCACTGAGGCAACTAACGTTGGCGCAAAGAACCCGGCCCCCGCACAGGCAGCTAACAAGGCTTCCAGCGGCAAAGGGGAGTAAACCATGTCGAAATTTTTTATCGACCGTCCGATTTTCGCCTGGGTAATTGCCCTGGTGATCATGCTGGTCGGGGCTCTATCGATCCTCAAGTTGCCGATCAACCAGTACCCGAGCATTGCGCCTCCGGCGATCGCCATTTCCGTGGCCTACCCGGGCGCTTCCGCGCAAACCGTGCAAGACACCGTGGTTCAGGTGATCGAGCAGCAGCTCAACGGTATCGACAACCTGCGTTATGTGTCCTCGGAAAGTAACTCCGACGGTACCATGACGATCACCGCGACCTTCGAGCAAGGCACCAACTCCGATACCGCGCAGGTTCAGGTCCAGAACAAACTGAACCTGGCCACCCCGCTGCTGCCGCAAGAAGTACAGCAGCAAGGTATCCGCGTGACCAAGGCCGTGAAGAACTTCCTGCTGGTGATCGGCGTGGTCTCGCGTGACGGCAGCATGACCAAGGACGACCTGTCCAACTACATCGTGTCCAACATGCAGGATCCGATCTCGCGGACAGCCGGCGTGGGCGACTTCCAGGTGTTCGGTTCCCAGTACGCCATGCGTATCTGGCTCGACCCGGCCAAGTTGAACAACTTCAACCTGACCCCGATCGACGTCAAAACCGCCATCGCCGCGCAAAACGTCCAGGTATCGTCCGGCCAGCTCGGCGGCCTGCCTGCCCTGCCCGGCACTCAGTTGAACGCGACAATCATCGGCAAGACCCGCCTGCAGACCGCTGAGCAATTCAACAGAATCCTGCTCAAGGTCAACAAGGACGGCTCCCAGGTTCGCTTGAAAGATGTCGCCGACGTCGGTCTGGGTGGCGAGAACTACAGCATCAACGCCCAGTTCAACGGCGCCCCGGCTTCCGGCCTGGCGGTGAAACTGGCCAACGGTGCCAACGCCCTCGACACCGCGAAAGCCCTGCGCAAGACCATCGACAGCCTCAAGCCGTTCTTCCCGCAAGGGATGGAAGTGGTGTTCCCGTACGACACCACGCCAGTGGTGACCGAGTCGATCAAGGGTGTGGTTGAAACCCTGGTCGAAGCAATCGTGCTGGTGTTCCTGGTGATGTTCCTGTTCCTGCAGAACTTCCGCGCCACCGTCATCACCACGATGACAGTCCCGGTGGTATTGCTGGGTACGTTCGGCATCCTCGCGGCGTTCGGTTTCAGCATCAACACCCTGACCATGTTCGGTATGGTGTTGGCCATCGGCTTGTTGGTGGACGATGCCATCGTCGTGGTGGAAAACGTCGAACGGGTCATGAGCGAAGAAGGCCTGTCACCCAAGGAAGCCACCAAGAAATCCATGGGGCAGATCCAGGGTGCGCTGGTCGGTATTGCCCTGGTGCTCTCGGCGGTACTGTTGCCGATGGCGTTCTTCGGCGGTTCCACGGGTGTGATCTACAAGCAGTTCTCGATCACCATCGTCTCCGCCATGGCCCTGTCGGTACTGGTCGCGCTGATCTTCACCCCGGCGCTCTGCGCCACCATGCTCAAAGCCATTCCCAAGGGCGAGCACGGCGTGCCGAAACGCGGTTTCTTCGGCTGGTTCAACCGCAACTTCGACCGTAGCGTGAAAAGCTACGAGCGTGGCGTCGGCAACATTCTGCGCAACAAGGCGCCGTACCTGCTGGCCTACGTGATCATCGTCGTCGGCATGATCTGGTTGTTCATGCGTATTCCATCCTCGTTCCTCCCGGAGGAAGACCAGGGCGTACTGTTTGCTCAAGTACAAACCCCGGCCGGCTCGACTGCCCAGCGCACTCAGGTCGTCGTGGACGAGATGCGTGAATTCCTGCTGCGCCCAAGCAAGGATGGCGGTGAAGGCGATGCGGTGAACTCGGTGTTTACCGTGACCGGCTTCAACTTCGCCGGCCGTGGCCAGAGTTCGGGTATGGCGTTCATCATGATGAGGCCGTGGCACGAACGTAACGCCGACAACAACGTGTTCAAGGTCGCGGCCCGTGCCCAACAGCACTTCTTCACCTTCCGTGACGCCATGGTGTTCGCGTTCGCACCGCCAGCGGTGCTGGAGCTGGGTAACGCCACCGGTTTCGACGTGTTCCTGCAAGACCGCGCCGGTATCGGTCACGAAAAGCTGATGGCTGCCCGTAACCAGTTCCTCGGCATGGCGGCGCAGAGCAAAGTGCTGGCGCAAGTGCGCCCGAACGGTCTGAACGACGAGCCGCAATTCCAGTTGGAAATCGACGATGAGAAGGCCAGTGCGCTGGGCGTTACCATCGCCGACATCAACAACACCCTGTCGATTGCCTTGGGCAGTAGCTATGTGAACGACTTCATCGACCGTGGTCGTGTGAAGAAGGTTTACGTGCAAGGCCAGCCCGGCGCGCGTATGAGCCCTGAAGACCTGAAGAAGTGGTACGTGCGCAACAGCACCGGGACCATGGTTCCCTTCACCGCGTTTGCCAAGGGTGAGTGGATTTACGGTTCGCCAAAACTGGCCCGTTACAACGGCGTAGAAGCGATGGAAATCCTCGGCTCCCCTGCCCCGGGTTATTCCACCGGTGAAGCCATGGCCGAAGTCGAGGCGCTTGCCCTGAAACTGCCGGCCGGTGTCGGTATTTCCTGGACCGGTCTGTCGTATGAAGAACGACTGGCGGGCTCCCAGGCGCCTGCGCTGTTCGCGCTGTCGATTCTGATGGTGTTCCTGTGCCTGGCGGCGTTGTATGAAAGCTGGTCGATTCCGATTGCCGTCGTGCTCGTGGTGCCACTGGGGATTATCGGTGCGTTGATGGCCACCAGCCTGCGGGGTCTGTCCAACGACGTGTACTTCCTCGTGGGTCTGTTGACCACCATCGGTCTGGCGGCGAAAAACGCCATTCTGATCGTCGAGTTCGCCAAGGATCTGCATGAACAGGGCAAGAGCTTGCAGGAGGCTGCCATCGAGGCTTGTCGCATGCGTTTGCGCCCGATCATCATGACCTCCCTGGCGTTCATTCTCGGCGTGGTGCCGCTGGCCATTTCCAGCGGCGCCGGCTCGGGCAGCCAACACGCCATCGGTACCGTGGTAATTGGCGGTATGATCACCGCCACCGTATTGGCGATCTTCTGGGTCCCGTTGTTCTTCGTCACCGTGTCGGCCATGGGTCAGCGAAAAATCGCCGATCAGGACGACGCTATTGAACCTTCTAAAGAGGCTGGCTAATGAGCAAGTCGCTACTCTCCATCGCAGTCGCGGCCTTCGTGCTGAGCGGCTGCTCGCTGATACCCGATTATCAGCAGCCTGAAGCACCGGTGGCCGCCCAGTTCCCGCAAGGCCCGGCGTATTCGCCGGCCCAGGCGCCGAGCCAGGCTGCCGCCGAACAGGGCTGGAAGCAGTTTTTCCATGACCCGGCACTGCAGCAGCTGATCCAGCTGTCCCTGGAAAACAACCGTGACCTGCGTGTCGCGGCGCTGAACATCGACGCGTTCGCGGCGCAGTACCGCATCTCGCGTGCCGACCTGTTCCCGGCGGTTTCGGCCAACGGTACCGGCAGTCGCCAGCGGGTTCCGGCTGACGCTTCACAGAGCGGTCAGGCAGGCATCACCAGTTCCTACTCGGCCACCGTCGGCATCAGCGCCTATGAACTCGACCTGTTTGGTCGGGTTCGCAGCCTGAACGAAGAAGCCCTGCAAAAGTACTTCGCCACCGAAGAAGGCCGTCGCAGCACGCAAATCAGCCTGGTGGCCAGCGTGGCGAATGCCTACCTGACCTGGCAGGCCGACAAAGAGCTGCGCAAGCTGACTCAGGACACCCTCGCTGCGTTCGAGGAGAGCTACAAGCTCACCGCGCGCAGCAACGAAGTGGGCGTAGCCTCGGCGCTGGACCTGGCGCAGTCGCGCACCTCGGTAGAAAACGCCCGTGCGCAACTGGCCCGTTACACGCGTCAGGTGGCCCAGGACGAAAACAGCCTGGTGCTGCTGCTCGGCACCGGCATCCCGGCCAATCTTCGAGAAGCCAGGCCGCTGTCTGACGATTTGCTGAGCGATGTACCGCCCGGCCTGCCGTCGGACCTGCTGCAACGTCGTCCGGACATTCTGCAAGCCGAATACAACCTGAAAGCGGCCAACGCCAACATCGGCGCGGCGCGCGCAGCGTTCTTCCCGAGCATCAGCCTCACCGCCAATGCCGGTACGTTGAGCCCTGACCTGTCCGGTCTGTTCAAGGGTGGTTCGGGCACGTGGTTGTTCCAGCCGCAGATCAACCTGCCGATCTTCAACGCCGGCAGCCTGCGCGCCAGCCTGGATTACTCGAAAATCCAGAAAGACATCGGCGTGGCGAACTACGAGAAGTCCATTCAGACGGCCTTCCAGGAAGTCGCCGACGGCCTGGCCGCCCGCCAGACCTACACCGAGCAGTTGCAGGCCCAGCGTGATTTCGTCACCGCCAACCAGGACTACTACCGTCTGGCGGAGCGTCGTTATCGCATTGGCGTCGACAGCAACCTGACCTTCCTCGATGCCCAGCGTCAGCTGTTCAGTGCGCAACAGGCGCTGATCACCGACCGCCTGGCGCAACTGACCAGCGCCGTGAATCTGTACAAGGCACTGGGCGGTGGCTGGAACGAGCAGACTGCGAAAGTCGAGCCGCTGAAAGAAGAAGCGCCGAAGCTGAAGTTGTTTTGATCGAGTTGCTGTAAACACGAAGCCCACCGTTTGGTGGGCTTTTTGTTGGCTGCTGGAAAAGTTGTGGTGTCTGTTACGGCCCCATCGCGAGCAGGCTCACTCCTACAGTTAACCGAGCTCTTGCAGAAGAAATGCGGTTCTTTGTGGGAGTGAGCCTGCTCGCGATGGGGCCGGCATGCCAACACACAATCCAAGGCAATCTCGGTTCGATAATCGCCCAAAACCCGCTTTTACCAATTGAACCATCCAGTTCATTCCCCGCACCATTCGCCACACAAAACCAATAACAACAGGTTCGACACCATGCCCCCGCGCCCCGCCCTGTCCGGCTGATCTCGCCCCGTTTCATTTGAATTCGAATCTTTTTGTCTGCAACCGGACGGTTGCGGCATCGCCCCGTTTCATCTCCAAGAATTAGAGAGACCGAGCCCATGACGCCTTCCACTTATTTCGTTCCCAGCCTGATCGCCCTCGCACTGGCCGGCGTCGCCCTGCCCGCCTCGGCCGAAGAGGCGGGTTTTGTCGAAGGGGCCAAGGTCAACCTGAACCTGCGCAACTTCTACATCAACCGCAACTTCACCAACCCGACCAAGGCACAAGGCAAGGCTGAAGAGTGGACGCAAAGTTTCATCCTCGACGCCAAATCCGGGTTCACCCAAGGCACCGTCGGCTTCGGCATGGATGTGCTGGGGCTGTACTCGGTAAAACTCGACGGCGGTAAAGGCACCGGCGGTACGCAGTTGCTGCCGCTGGACCACGATGGTCGCCCGGCGGACAACTTCGGTCGCACCAACGTGGCGTTCAAGGCCAAGCTGTCGCAGACCGAAGTGAAGGTCGGCGAATGGATGCCGGTGCTGCCGATCCTGCGTTCGGACGATGGGCGCTCGCTGCCACAAACCTTCCGTGGCGGTCAGATCACCTCAAAGGAAATCAACGGCCTGACGCTCTACGGCGGCCAGTTCCGCCAGAACAGCCCGCGTGACGACAGCAGCATGAACGACATGTCGATGACCGGCAAAGCGGCGTTCACCTCCGACCGCTTCAACTTCCAGGGCGGCGAATACCTGTTCAACGAGAAGCGCACCCAGATCGGCCTGTGGAACGCCGAACTCAAGGACATCTACAGCCAGCAATTCGTCAACCTGACCCACAGCCAACCCGTCGGCGACTGGACCCTGGGCGCCAACCTCGGTTTCTTCTACGGCAAGGAAGACGGCAGCGCCCGCGCCGGCGATCTGGACAACAAGACCTGGTCGGGAATGCTTTCCGCGAAGTACGGCGGCAACACCTTCTACGTCGGCCTGCAAAAACTCACCGGCGACAGCGCCTGGATGCGCGTCAACGGCACCAGCGGCGGCACCCTGGCCAACGACAGCTACAACTCCAGCTATGACAACGCGCGGGAAAAATCCTGGCAAGTACGTCACGACTACAACTTCGTCGCGCTCGGCGTACCGGGCCTGACCCTGATGAACCGCTACATCAGCGGCGAAAACGTACACACCGGCACCATCACCGACGGCAAGGAATGGGGCCGCGAGAGTGAACTGGGCTACACCGTGCAGAGCGGTGCGCTGAAAGACCTGAACGTCAAATGGCGCAACTCGACCATGCGCCGCGATTACAGCAACAACGAGTTCGACGAGAACCGGTTGATCATCAGCTACCCGATCAGTTTGTTGTAAGCCTCAGCGCCAGCGTTGACTCCTTGTGGGAAACGCTGGCGCTGACCACTGGTCGCGATGAACTGGCGAATTGCAGAACCGCAGATACAGTCATCAAGGCGTTCAAGTTCTCCAGCCTGATGTAGGAGCCCCCATTTTCTTCCGTTATCTCCGGATGCTGTACGCGAAGCTGCCATGACCACGGAGGTCAGGTATGAGCAAGCGAATAGTTATCGTCGGTGGCGGCGTCGGTGGAACCATGCTGGCCAATCAACTGGTCAACAAGCTGTATCCAGAAATCCTGCGCGGCGAAGTCCTGATTACCCTGCTGTCCAACTCCCCCGATCACTTCTACAAACCTGCGTTCATGTACGTGGCGTTCAACCTGTTTTTTCAGGAAGAACTCAAACGCCCGGAACGCTCATTGCTACGCCCGGAAATCACCTTCAACGTTGAAGAAGTGACGCGTTTCGATTTCCCTGGGCAACGCCTGAAGACGCGCAGCGGCAAAGTCTACGACTACGATTATCTGGTCATCGCCACCGGTTGCGTGCCCGCCCCGGAACGCATCGAAGGTTTGAAAGAAGGCGGCGACCACTTCTATCAATACGACCCGGCCCGGCAACTGGCGCAGAAGCTGAGCACCATCGAAAAAGGCCGGATCTTCATTACCGTGTCCTTCCCGCAAACGCCCAACGTGCCGCATCAATGCGGTATCGCGCCCGTCGAAACCACCTTGATGCTCGATGATTATTTGCGGCGTCGGGGTGTGCGAGACAAAGTGGAAATTATCTACACCTACCCGACAACCGCTCAGTTACTGCGTAACTGCCTGTTCCTGCAACGACCGACAGGGGAAATTCTGCCGAGTATTTTCGAGCAGAAAAACATCCGTTTTCAGCGTGGGTTCACCCTGGATCGTGTCGATCCCGACAGCAAAATCGCCTACTCCGCAGAAGGCGACGCGCAGTCCTACGACATCCTGATGGCAACGCCGCCGATCCGCGCCGTGGATGCCGTGCTCGAGTCCGGAGCGTCACAAGCGCCCAATAACGAAGGCTGGCTGCCCACCAATCATGAAACCCTGAAAGTCTACGACCTGGAAAACGTCTACGTGATCGGCGACACCGTCGATCTACCGGTGAGCAAGGCCGGTGGCGCATGCCATAACCAGGCACCGGTGATCGCCAACAACATTACCGCTGAAATCCGCCTCGGTGGTCCCATCGATGTCTACGACGGACGGGTTCAGGCCGTCGCACAAATGGGCCTCTGTGCCGGCATGCCGCTTTGGTACAACTACGCGTGCGACGTTCTGCCAACTCCACCGACCAAACTCGGTGGCCTGCTCAGACACGGCTTCAATCATGGCCTGTACTGGTTGGTTGCCCGGGGCATGCTGTGACGGGCTCAGGGAGGAAAATGCAATGACAAACCTGACAGATGAAACCCTCGCCATCGGCACGGCCGACAGGTCGGAGGGGCTCAAGGCCTTGATGGCAAAACTGCAACCACTGATCGATGGCGGGCGACTGGATAACCTTGTCGATCTGCTCTCGTTGACCTCGGACATGGTCGACCTGCTGGACGCGGCCATGGTGGAAAAACTGGCGCGGTTGCTCGAAAACGCTACCGCAACCACCTGGACTTTAAGTAACGCCGTGCGCATGGCCCACGCCGAAGTCGCCGCCGCCCCGGAACCACCGGGGGTCTACGCCTTGATCAAACTGCTGAACGAGCCGGACACGCGCAAAGGTGTGGCTGTTGTCCTGAAAACCCTGAACGTCATCGGAAGACAACTGTAACCGCCAGAGAGGACCACCTCATGAGCGTCAAACTTGATAAGGCAGGGAGCGCCTGCACGCACTGGGACGCCAAGGCGTACCAGCAGTTTTCGCGTCTCAGGCAACGACCGGTCAATGAATTGCTCGGTCGTGTCGAACTCAAATCACCCCAACGCATTTATGACCTGGGGTGCGGCACCGGCATCGCCACGCAACTGTTGGCCAAGCGTTGGCCTCGCGCGCAGTTGCAGGGCATCGACAGCTCCGGACAAATGCTCGACGAAGCCCGCCTTCTGCCCATCAAGGCGCTGTGGAAACAGTGTGACCTGCTCGACTGGCAGCCCGAACAGCCAGCAGACCTGCTGTTCGCCGCCGCCGTTTTGCACTTCATCAAGGATCACCATCAACTGCTGCCGCGACTGCTCAGGCAGCTCAACCCAGGCGGTTGCCTGGCAGCGCACATGCCCGACTGGCGGGATGCCTTGTGGTATCGGTTGGTGCTCGACACGCTGGAAGACGCGGGGGCGTGCGGCCAACCGTTAGGCACGGCGCAACTGCGCGAGGCCATGGCCGCACGAACACTCATGTCGCTGGAAGATTACTACCGCTTGCTCGCCCCGATCACCGAAACCCTGGACATCTGGGAGACCGAGCAATTGCAGGTGGTCTGCGGCCAATCGCCGATCTATGACTGGGTCAAGGTCTCGGCGCTGCGACCAGTGATGCAGGGACTCAAGCCCGACGAACAGGCACGCTTCATCTACCACTACCTGATGCGCATACACGCGCATTACCCGCCGGAGAGCGACGGGCGAACGCTGTTTCCGTTCAAACGCATATTCATCGTCGCGACCGTCTGAATACAGTCCAGATCCACCCGGCAACACAAATCCTGTAGGAGCCGGCTTGCTGGCGATAGGATCGACGCGATCCGCCTGACAAACCGCGTCGTCCAAATCGCCAGCAAGCCGGCTCCTACAGGTTTGTGGCGTTTGGTCTATTCCCGGGACTCGACGCCCAACTCATCCCAAACCGACTCGGCCAAATGAAACGTCGCATTCGCCGCCGGGATGCCGCAGTAGATGGCGCTCTGCATGATCACTTCCTTGATCTCGCCACGGGTCACGCCATTGTTGGCGGCGGCACGCAGGTGCAGTTTGAGTTCGCCCTCCCGGTTCATGCCGATCAACATGGCGATGGTGATCAGGCTGCGGGTATGGCGCGGCAGGCCAGGACGGGTCCAGATGTCGCCCCACGCGTGGCGGGTGATCATCTCCTGAAACTCCGAATTGAACTCGGTCAGCGCGTTCAGGCTGCGGTCGACATGGGCGTCGCCGAGGACTGCGCGACGGACGTTCATGCCCTCGTCGTAACGTTGTTTCTCGTCCACGGATTTTCCCCTCAATGGCCCAGCAAAAAAGCGAGAACGCGATCACTGAACGCATCGCCGGCCTGCACGTTGGACAGGTGCGCCGCGTAGAACTCGGCGTACTCGGCACCTGCCACATGTTCCTGGATGAAGTGCCCACCGGACGGCGGCGTCACCGCGTCTTCGGTGCCGGCGATCACCAGCAGCGGCACTTTGATCGAGGACAGCTGATCACGGAAATCGGCATCGCGCACGGCAGCGCAATTGGCTGCGTAACCTTGCGGCGAAGTGGCCGCGAGCATGTCGGTAATCCGTTTCGCCGCCGCCGGATTGGCCTCGGAAAAGTCCGGGGTAAACCAGCGCGCGATCGATGCATCGCGCAGCGCAACCATGGCCGCCGCGCCGTCACGCAGCACGGTCTCGATGCGCGGGTTCCAGATCGACGGGTCGCCGATTTTCGCGGCGGTGTTGCACACCACCAGTTTGTTCAATCGATCACCGGCATTGATGCCCAGCCACTGGCCGATCAAGCCGCCCATCGACAAACCGCAGAAATGTGCCTTCTCAATGTGCAACGCATCCAGCAGCGCCAGCACGTCTCGGCCCAGTTGCTCGATGCTGTAAGGCCCCGGCGTGACCAGGGATTTGCCGTGGCCACGGGTATCAAAACGCAGCACCCGGAAATGCTCGGTGAACGCGGCAATTTGCGCGTCCCACATGTGCAGGTCGGTGCCCAGCGAGTTGGACAGCACCAGCACCGGTGCATCGTCCGGTCCATCGAGTTGCGGCCCTTCAATTTGGTAATGCAGTTCGCCCTCGGCGAGTTGTACGAAAGCCACAGCAGTCTCCTTCAGGCACTTAACGCAGAATGTTCAGCCACCGCTCGCTCGACCCAGGTACGGGCCTGTCCGAGGTAGTGAGCGGGGTCCAGCAGATGATCGAGTTCAGCGGCCGAGAGTTCGGCGGTCACGTGCGGCTCGTCGCCCAGCACCGTGCGCAAATGCCGTTGCTCGGCCACGGCGCGCTTGCAGCACTGCTCCAGTAAATGATGCGCGGTGTCGCGGCCGACCCGTTGCGCGAGAACGATGCTCACCGCTTCGGCCAGCACCAGGCCTTGGGTCAGGTCGAGGTTGCGGGCCATGCGTTCGGCGTCCACTTCCAGTCCGTCTGCCACCAGCAATGCCTGCTTGAGGCTGCCGGACACCAGGCAGCAAATCTCCGGCAGGGTTTCCCACTCGGCATGCCACAGGCCGAGGCTGCGCTCGTGCTCTTGCGGCATCGCACTGAACAGGGTCGAGAGCAGACCGGGAACCCGTGTTGCAGCGCCGATCAGCACGGCGGCGCCCACCGGGTTGCGTTTGTGCGGCATGGTCGACGAACCGCCCTTGCCCGGCGCCGAGGGCTCGAACACTTCGCCTGCTTCGGTTTGCATCAACAAGCTGATGTCGCGACCGAGCTTGCCGAGGCTGCCGGCGATCAATCCCAGCACCGAACCGAACTCCACCAAGCGGTCGCGTTGCGTGTGCCACGGTTGGTCGGGCAACGTCAGGTGCAGCTCCGTGGCCAGCGCGTCGGCAATCGGCAGCGCTTGCGCACCGAGGGCCGCGAGGGTCCCGGAGGCGCCGCCGAATTGCAGCACCAGCAGGCGCGGTTTGAGTTCTTGCAGGCGTTGACGGCTGCGGGTGACGGCGCCCAGCCATCCGGCGATCTTCATGCCCAAGGTGACCGGCGTTGCGTGCTGCAACCAGGTGCGACCGGCCAACGGCGTGGCGACATAACGCTGGGCTTGCGTTGAAAGGGTTTCGCCCAGTTGCGCCAGATCGCTCTCAATCAGTTCCAGCGCCCGGCGCAATTGCAGCACCAGGCCGGTGTCCATCACGTCCTGGCTGGTGGCGCCCAGATGCACATAGCGCTCGGCTTCGGCATCGGTGGTCGCGATCTGTTTGCCCAACGCTTTCACCAGCGGAATCGCCGAATTACCGGCCGTGGCAATCGCCTCGCCGAGGGCGGCGAAATCGTAATGCCCGGCGCGGCAAGCCGCTTCGATAGGCGCCACCGCCGTCTGCGGAATCAACCCGACATGCGCCTCGGCGCGGGCCAGCGCCGCTTCGAAATCGAGCATGGCCTGAACCCGGCCCTGATCGCAAAACACCTCGCGCATATCGCGCGCAGTGAAATAGGCATCGAACAATTGATTGCCCGGTCGCTGGTTCATAAACAGTCCCTGGAGGCGCGGGCCGCTTGGGCCCGCGGGTGTGGATCAAAGGTCGTTTTCTAGATACTTCGCATGTTTGGGCAGACGCAGGCTGAACAGGAACGCTATCGCCATCATCAACGTCACGTACCAGTAGAAGGAGTTTTCCATGCCGACCGCTTTGAGGCTCAAGGCTACATACTCCGCTGAGCCACCGAATATTGCATTCGCCACCGCGTAAGCCAGGCCAACACCCAATGCACGCACCTCAGGCGGGAACATTTCGGCTTTTACCAGACCGCTGATCGAGGTGTAGAAACTGACAATCGCCAGCGCCAGGGTAATTAGCACGAAGGCCAGGAACGGACTGGTGACGCTTTTCAGGCTGAGCAGAATCGGCACGGTGCACAGCGTGCCGAGTGCGCCAAACCACAGCATCGAGTTCCGGCGGCCGATCTTGTCCGAGAGCATGCCGAAGATCGGCTGCATGCACATATAAAGGAACAGCGCGCCGGTCATGATGTAGCTGGCGGTCTTGGCATGCATGCCGGCGGTGTTCACCAGATACTTCTGCATGTACGTGGTGAAGGTGTAGAAAATCAGCGAGCCGCCTGCGGTGTAACCGAGCACGGTAATGAACGCGGCCTTATGGTCGCGGAACAGCGCGCGAATGCTGCCGGCGTCCTTGTTCTCGCGCATTTCCTTGCTGGTGGTTTCTTTCAGCGAGCGACGCAGGTACAGCGAAACCAATGCCGCCATGGCACCGACCACGAACGGAATCCGCCAGCCGTAGGCACGCAGGTCATCCTCGGTGAGGAACTGTTGCAGCACCACCACCAGCGACACCGCCAGCAGTTGCCCGCCGATCAGCGTGACGTACTGGAACGAGGCGAAGAAGCCGCGTTGGCCCTTGAGGGCCACTTCGCTCATGTAGGTGGCGGTGGTGCCGTATTCGCCGCCCACCGACAGGCCCTGGAGCAAACGGGCGAACAGCAGCATGATCGGCGCCCAGACGCCGATGTCCTTGTAGGTCGGCAGACAGGCGATGAGCAACGAACCGAAGCACATCATCAGAATCGATATCAGCATCGAATTCTTGCGCCCGTGCTTGTCCGCGACGCGACCGAAAATCCAGCCGCCAATCGGGCGCATCAGGAACCCGGCGGCAAACACGCCCGCGGTGTTGACCAGCTGCACCGTCGGGTTATCGGACGGGAAAAAGGCAGGGGCGAAATAGATCGCGCAAAAGGCGTAGACGTAGAAGTCGAACCATTCGACGAGGTTGCCGGACGAGGCGCCGACAATCGCGAAGATCCGTTTGCTGCGCTCTTCGCCGGTGTATAGCGCGGTTGAAGCGATTGGCGTTGTCATTGTTTTTCACTCAATGGGGACAGTGAGAGTCTAGACACACTTTGCAACAGTCCCGTTCCACACAAGCAATACAGATCCCCCTGTAGGAGCTGGCTTGCCAGCGATGAACGCAAGAGCGACGCGGATAACCCATGAATACGCGTCATCGTTAACGACCATCGCCAGCAAGCTGGCTCCTACAGGGATTTGTGGTGTTATCAATAATCGAAGAACACCGTCTCCGCATCCGTGCCTTGCAGAATCACATTCCACTGATAAACACCGGTCGCATCCTGCTTCGCCAGCAAGGTATTGCGGCGTTCGGCTGGCACGCACTCCAACAACGGATCCGCGACGTTGGCCGGCTCGCCATCAAAGTAAATCCGCGTCAGCAAGTGCTTCACCAGCCCGCGGGCAAACACCAGCACCACCAGGTGTGGCGCCTGGGTCGAACCTTTCAGGCCTTCCACCGTGCCCGGCTTGATCGTGGTGAAGCGGAAGCGCCCTTCGGCATCCACCGGGATCCGGCCAAAGCCTTCGAAGTTCGGGTCCAGCGGTTTGGCCTGATCGTCTTCGGGATGGTCGTACTTGCCGGCGGCGTTGGCCTGCCAGACTTCCAGCATCGCATCGTTGACGATGTCACCGTTGCCATCGATGACTTGCCCGGTGATCGCCACGCGCTCGCCCAGGGTTTGTTCGACGGTCAGGTTTTCGCGGTTCAGCCAGGTCAGGCCGATGTGGTAATACGGCCCGACGGTGTGGGACGTGGTCGCAGTCAGCGTCATCTTATTTCTCCATCGGCGTGGCGTCGCGGCCGCGCAATACGATGTCCCAGCGGTAACCGAGGGCATAGGAAGGGATGGTTTTTTCCAGGTCGAAACTGGCGATCAAGCGCTCTTTGGCGCTGGTATCGGGCACGCAGTTGTAGATCGGGTCGTACGCCAGCAACGGGTCGCCGGGGAAATACATCTGCGTGACGAGGCGCGTCAGGATGCTCGGCCCGAACAGCGAAAAATGGATGTGCGCCGGACGCCAGGCATTGTGGTGGTTGCCCCACGGGTAAGCGCCGGGCTTGATGGTCTGGAATTGATACCAGCCATCGGCGTCGGTCACGGTGCGGCCGGTGCCGGTGAAGTTCGGGTCCAGTGGCGCGTCGTGCAGGTCACGGGCATGGTTGTAGCGACCGGCGGCGTTGGCCTGCCAGATCTCCACCAGAATCCCCGGCACCGGCAGACCGTTTTCATCCAGTACGCGGCCGTGAATGATGATGCGCTCGCCCAGCGGCTCGCCCTTGTGCTGGGCGGTCAGGTCATTGTCATTCTCGTTGACGCGTTCGGCGCCGACGGTCGGACCGGTAATTTCCGACAACGAATGAGGCAAAAACACCAACGGCTTCGACGGTGAGCGCAAGTTAGTGGATTGATAAGTCGGGTGCAGGTACTCCGGCTGGGTGCCTTCCTGCGGGCGACGGTAACCAGGCTTGTCAGTCATTTCGCTTTCCTCAGTTCTTATTGTCACTGCTGTGGGTCAGACCCGTTCGATGGCCAAGGCCAGACCCTGGCCAACGCCGACGCACATGGTCGCCAGACCTTTCTTGCCACCGGTTTTTTCCAGCTGATGCAACGCCGTCAACACCAGGCGCGCACCGCTCATGCCCAGCGGATGGCCCAGGGCAATGGCGCCACCGTTGGGGTTGACCTGCGCCGCGTCGTCCGCCAGACCCAGTTCACGCAACACCGCCAAGCCTTGGCTGGCGAAGGCTTCGTTGAGTTCGATCACATCGAAATCGCTGACCGCCAGGCCGAAGCGTTCGGTCAGCTTGCGCACCGCCGGCACCGGGCCAATGCCCATGACACGCGGTGCGACACCGGCGCTGGACATGCCCAGCACTTTGGCGCGAGCGGTCAAACCGTGTTTCTTCACCGCTTCGGCCGAGGCCAGAATCAGTGCCGCCGCGCCGTCGTTCACACCCGACGCATTGCCGGCGGTGACGGTTTTGTCGGGACCGTTGACCGGTTTCAGTTTGGCCAGGGTTTCCAGCGTAGTGTCGGCGCGAGGATGTTCGTCCTGGCTGACGACGGTTTCACCCTTCTTGTGGGCAATCCGCACTTCGACGATTTCTTCCGCGAAAAATCCTGCAGCTTGCGCGGCGGCTGTCCGCTGCTGACTGCGCAGGGCAAACGCGTCCTGATCCTCACGGGACACTTCATAATCGTCCGCCACGTTATCGGCGGTCTGCGGCATCGCATCGACACCGTATTGCGCTTTCATCAACGGGTTGATGAAACGCCAGCCGATGGTGGTGTCTTCCAGCTTCATGTTGCGCGAGAACGCCGCATCGGCCTTGCCCATCACGAACGGTGCGCGGGACATCGACTCGACGCCGCCGGCAATCGCCAGTTCCATTTCACCGCTGGCGATGGCGCGGAACGCGGTGCCGATGGCATCCATGCCCGAAGCGCAGAGGCGATTGAGGGTCACGCCCGGAATGGTTTCCGGCAGGCCCGCCAACAGCAGCGCCATGCGCGCCACGTTGCGATTGTCTTCACCGGCCTGGTTGGCGCAGCCGAGGAACACTTCGTCCACGGCGTTCCAGTCCACCGACGGGTTGCGCTCCATCAAGGCCTTGATCGGCACGGCAGCCAGGTCGTCGGCGCGAACCGCCGACAGGCCACCGCCGAAACGGCCGATGGGGGTGCGAATCGCGTCGCAGATATAAACGTCACGCATCACGCTTCTCCGGGTGCTTGGCCGTGGGCGGCAGCGGTGCGGGCTTCCAGATCCCTGAGTGCCTTGAGTTCAACCTCGGTCGGCTCGGCGGTGTGCTCAACAGTGTCGGCGAAACGAATCGCCCAACCGGTGGCCGCAACCACTTGCTCGCGGGTCACGCCAGGGTGCAACGCCGTGACCACGAATTCATGGGTGCCCGCTTCCGGTTCCATGATGCACAGGTCGGTAATGATGCCGACCGGACCGGCGCCCGGCAGACCCAGACGCTTGCGCGAATCGCCGCCCTCGCCATGGCCGACCGAGGTGATGAAGTCGAGCTTGTCGACGAAGGAACGCGACGACTGTTTAAGGATGATCAACACGCTTTTGGCCGAACCGGCGATTTCCGGCGCGCCACCGGCGCCCGGCAGACGCACTTTCGGTGCGTGATAATCGCCGACTACCGTGGTGTTGATGTTGCCGAAGCGGTCCACTTGCGCGGCACCGAGAAAACCGACGTCGATGCGCCCGCCCTGCAACCAGTAGCGAAAAATCTCACCGGTCGGGACGACGGTGTCAGCGGTTTCCGCCAGTTCACCGTCACCAATCGACAGCGGCAATACACTCGGCTTGGCACCGATCGGACCCGATTCATAGATCAGGACCACGTCCGGCGAGGACGTCAGCCGCGCCAGATTGGCCGCTTTCGACGGCAGGCCGATTCCAACGAAGCACACCGAACCGTTCTTCAGTCGGCGAGCGGCGGCAACGGTCATCATTTCATTGGTGGTGTAAGTCATTACTTCGCCTCCGAAGCAGCGGCCAGCTTGGCCTGGAACTCGCTGAAGTCAGCGCAGCCATGGATGTACTCGTTGATCCACGCGGTGAAGGTTTCACGATCGCGGGCAATCGGGTCCCAGGCCTGGTAGAAACGGTTGTCACGCTCGTTGTAGCCGTGGGCGTAGGACGGATGCGCACCGCCGGGAACATGGCAGACAGCGCTCAACGCCCAGGTCGGCAGCACGCAGGAGTTCATCGGTGCGTTGAGGTCGTCGACGATTTCTTCGACGGTGACGATGCAACGCTTGGCGGCGAGTGCGGCTTCTTTTTGCACACCTAGGATGCCCCAGAGCAGCACGTTGCCTTTACGGTCGGCTTTCTGCGCGTGGATCACGGTGATGTCCGGACGCACCGAAGGCACAGCGGCCAACACTTCGCCGGTGAACGGGCAGGTAACGGATTTGATCAGCGGGTTGACCTTCGGCAGGTCGGAACCGGCGTAGGCACGCAGCACCGCGAACGGCAGGCCGGAGGCACCAGCGACGTAGGCGTTCGCCAGGTCGGCGTGGCTGTGTTCTTCGATTTCCAGCGGGTGCGGCCACTGCTTCTCGACCGCATCACGCAGACGGTGCAGCGAACCCACGCCCGGGTTGCCGCCCCAGGAGAAAATCAGCTTGCGAGCACAACCGGCGCCGATCAATTGGTCGTAGATCAGGTCAGGCGTCATCCGTACCAGCGTCAGATCTTTCTTGCCCTGACGAATGATTTCATGACCCGCCGCCGTAGGGATCAGGTGAGTGAAGCCTTCGAGCGCAACGGTATCGCCGTCGTTAACGAATTGCTTCACCGCGTCGTGCAGCGAAAGGATTTCAGCCATGGGGCAGGCTCCCGTTTTGTTATGAACCGACAGTGGTAGAAAAAGGCGCGATGCGCGCGCCGGAATGACTAGAGAGTAAGCCCCATAAAAACGCCAAACAATCCGATAATCGACTGAGTGTTCGTTTATCGAACAGATTGTTGTCTCGCTACCGACCTCAAAAGCTTCGCGGGCAAGCCTCGCTCCTACAGGTTCAGTGACTACCTGTAGGAGCGAGGCTTGCCCGCGAAGAGGCCATCAAACTCACTGAAGATTCTGAAACCCGGACTCAGGTCGCATCCGCATGACTGACCATGCCTTTGATCACCACCGCCGTCGTCGCCAACGCCGCCGGAATCACCAGCGCCGTCAGCACTTGTTCAAAGTTCCAGCCCAACCCCAGCAACGTCGCGCCCATCCACGCCCCGAGGATCGCGCCAAAGCGACCAACCCCGAGCATCCACGACACGCCCGTCGCCCGCCCTTGAGTCGGATAAAACCGCGCCGCCAAAGAAGGCATCGCCGATTGCGCGCCGTTGACACACATCCCCGCCACCAGCACCAGGGTTGCCAACAGCGTGATGTTGCCCAGGCTCTGCCCTACCGCGTAGGCAAACACCCCGGCCAGCAAGTAGAAAGTGCCGATGACTTTGTGCGGATTGAACCGGTCCATCGCCCAACCCACACCCACGGCGCTCAACACGCCGCCGAACTGGAACAGCGCACCGATAAACGCCGCTTGCTCCATGCTCGCGCCGCTGTCACGCATCAACGTCGGCAGCCAACTGGTCAGCAGGTAAACGATCACCAGGCCCATGAAGTAGGTCAGCCACAACAGCAAGGTGCCGGTGCTGTAAGTGCCGGAGAAGATCACCGCAAACACGTTGCGCGCCTTCACGGTTTTCTGTTCCGGCACACTGAAGCTGGATGCCTGAGCGACAACGCTCGGATCGATCGGCGCCAGCGCCTTGCGTACCTTGTCGGTGCCGCGATTGCGCACAACCAGGTAACGCGCCGATTCCGGCAGCCAGAGCAGCAAAACGACGGTGAGGATCAGCGGCAGAATTCCGCCGATCAGCAACAGGCTGTGCCAGCCGAACGCCGGAATCAGCTTGGCCGAAATAAACCCGCCACCGGCCATGCCGAGGTTGAAGCCGCAAAACATGCTGGTTACCAGCAGGGATTTTTTGCGCTCCGGGGTGTATTCCGACAGCAACGTCGTGGCGTTCGGCATACCGGCGCCCAGGCCCAGGCCGGTCAGGAAGCGCAGCACCAGCAATTGATCGACATTGGTGCTGTAAGCCGACGCCAGGCTGAAGGCGCCGAACAACAACACGGCGCCCACCAGTACGACTTTTCGCCCGAAGCGGTCAGCCAACGGGCCGGAACCCAGTGCGCCGAAGACCATGCCGATCAACGCCGCACTCATCACCGGGCCGAGGCTGGCGCGATCGATGCCCCAGTCCTGGGACAGTGCCGGCGCGATGAAGCCCATCGCGGCGGTGTCGAGGCCATCGAGGAAGACAATCAGGAAACACAGGATCACCACTCGCCACTGGTAGCGCGAAATGGGTTGAGCATTGATGAAGGACTGCACGTCGAGGCAGTTTCCTACAGCAGACTGAGGCTGGTTCATTATTTTTATTCCACGCAAGAACGCAGTCGGACAGGTGCCAGCCTAGGCTGGCGCTGCCGCGACATTAGTGATCCTGGGGAAAGTGCGTCAATTCGTTAAACGCGAGTCTGGGCGATTACCGAACAGCTTAGGCAAACAGCTGGGCGCTGAGGTTGCGGCTGGCCGCCAGCAGACCCGGCAGGAACCGTTGCTCCAGCTCGTTGCGGCTGACCCGGCCGGCGTGCGTGCTGACGTTGAGCGCCGCCACCACTTGCCCGGAAGCGTCGTACACCGGAACGGCAATTGAGCGCAGGCCTTGTTCCAGTTCCTGATCGACGATGCACCAACCTTGTTGCCGTACTTCCTGCAGGCACTCGAGCAACGCTTCGGGGGTATGCAGAGTGCGACTGGTCTTGGCTTGCAGGTCGGCATGATCGAGGTATTCGCGCAGCGACGTGTCGTCCAGTGCCGCGAGAAGAATCCTGCCCATGGAAGTGCAATAGGCGGGCAGGCGTCCGCCCACCGACAGGTCCACCGAGATCAGACGCTGAGTGGTCGCCGAGCGGGCGATGTACAAAATGTCGTCGCCTTCCAGTGTGGCCATGTTGCAGGCCTCATGAAGTTGCTCGCTCATGCGGTCGAGGTAAGGCTGGGCCGACACCGCCAGCGGGGTCGAGGACAGATAGGCATGGCCGAGGGTCAGCACTTTGGGCAGCAGCGAATAGGTGCGACCGTCGGTGGTGGCGTAGCCGAGTTTGATCAGGGTGTGCAGGCAACGTCGCACAGCGGCGCGGGGAATTTCCGTGCGGTGACTGATCTGGGCGATGGTCAAATGCCGTTTGCGCTCCTGGAACGCTTGCACCACGGCCAGGCCACGGGCCAGGGACGTCATGAAATCCGGGTCGCCGGTCAGGGCCTGGATCCGCTTGGCGGGCGACGCGACTATCGGCGGCGCTACTGAAGCGAAGGAATTGCGCATTTGCTCGTTCATATCAGGTCCTTTTCCCACACGGATCGGCGAAGGCTATTACATGCGGCCCCGGGTTCGGCGCACAAGCCACAGGCAGCCAAGATCGGGCGATTATCGAACGGCCGACCGATAATCGCAATCAGCCCTATGGACGCGACAGTCGCTGTGCAGATTTCGGCTCGCGCCCTCTATTATATGTTTTACCTTTGCTTGAACCCGCCGTTAAAGCACCTCATGTATTCTTTAACTTGTTCGGCTTAATGACGCCAGAAAGACATCACTGCTAAGTGACCGCAAAACTTTCAAGTAACAAAACAATCACACATTGCCATTCATTTTTAACTCCTTGACGATAGTGTTCTGCAAATCGACCGCTATAATGCAACTCAGTGACCCCTCGGTTTTTACTTGCCGATTGCGTCACCCGGCAGCACGATGTTCCATCGCGGCTGCCCGCAGCAAGTGCCTGTCGTTCATTTCATATGCTCCGCCAGCGCGCTCGCTGAAACAGGAAACTGATGCTACGTCAGCCGTTTTGCTCTGGTGCCGTGGCCGCCTGCAACATGGAAGTATTGATTGCCGTGTCGTAAAACGATGCCTTTGCGGGCATTGTCCTTTCGGCGAGCGTGGTCAATGCATTTGCTGCAGCGCGATTTACCAGAATTAATCTCAACCCATACAGGTAGCACTGTGACGAAAGACGAACTGCGCGCGGAACTTGAGCGCCAGGAACAACGTTACAAGGAAGTTTACGGCGGGGAAGTCACCACCTACGCCGCTCAGCCCGAACCGGAACGCAAACCCTGGCGTAAACGCGCCACCGTTCAGGATCAGGCTTTTTCCCAGGAATTGCAGAAGATGGAAAAGGAACTCAAAGCCGAAGAGCCATGATTGCTCCGGCCTGATTCCTTTCAAGGGCCCGCGCCTGCCCCCGTTAAAAGCGGGAAGCAATGATGTTGCCATTCGCGGCCGCTACGAGCGGGCAGCGGCCTCCTCATCCATCTGATGAGGCAAATGGCTCATGTCTGGCCCTCTTCTCAGATATTTCACACAAGCGTTCAAGCCTCTCACTTACAGGAGAGAAACCCTTGTGCCTGCGGGCTTTCCAAAGAAATTCAACGACTTGCAAAACCCGGTAAAAACCCGGCGCCTGGGCTATTTCCGCAAACTAATTCGTTGAAGAATGTTACCGATGAGCAGCTAGTGCATCGATTAGCAGTCTTTTCTGGCATAATCGCGCCCCCTTATGACCGGGTCAGAAAACCTTCATGATCGATTTATTCAGCGGACTGGATGCTTGGGTGCTTGTGAGCCTCTTGCTCGCCCTCGCCTTTGTCCTCGCCTTCGAGTTCATCAACGGCTTTCATGACACTGCAAACGCGGTGGCCACTGTTATCTACACCAAAGCCATGCCGCCTCATCTGGCCGTGTTCTTTTCCGGTGTGTTCAACTTTCTTGGCGTGCTGCTGGGCGGTGTCGGCGTGGCGTATGCCATCGTCCACCTGCTGCCGGTAGAACTGCTGATCAATGTGAACACCGGTCACGGGCTGGCCATGGTGTTCTCGTTGCTCGCCGCCGCCATCACCTGGAACCTGGGCACCTGGTACTTCGGTATCCCGGCCTCCAGCTCCCACACGCTGATCGGTTCGATCCTCGGGGTCGGCCTGGCCAACGCCCTGATCAACGACATTCCGTTGGCCGATGGCGTGAACTGGCAGAAGGCGATCGATATCGGTGCCTCCCTGGTGTTCTCGCCAATGGCCGGCTTCCTGGTCGCCGCGCTGATTCTGATCGGCCTTAAATGGTGGCGTCCGCTGTCGAAGATGCACAAGACGCCGGAACAGCGCCGCAAGATCGACGACAAGAAGCATCCGCCGTTCTGGAACCGCCTGGTGCTGGTGATCTCGGCCATGGCCGTGAGCTTCGTGCACGGTTCCAACGATGGTCAGAAAGGTATCGGCCTGATCATGCTGGTGCTGATCGGTATCGTGCCGGCGCAGTTCGTGCTCGACCTGGGCAGCACCACGTACCAGATCGAACGGACTCGCGATGCGACCCTGCACCTGAGCCAGTTCTACAAACGCAATGCCGATACGCTGGGCGAGTTCCTGGCACTGGGCAAAAGCGTGGAAGGCGATCTGCCGGAGAAATTCCGTTGCAACCCGAAACAGACCGAACCGACCATTTCCGCCCTGCTCGACACCCTTAAAGGTGTGGCCGATTACCACTCGTTGTCGGCGGAAAGCCGCATCGAAGTGCGTCGCTACCTGCTCTGCCTGGACGACACGGCCAAGAAAGTCAGCAAACTGCCAAGCCTCGCGGCCCGTGAAAAGGCTGACCTGGACAAGCTGCGCAAAGACCTGACAACCACCACCGAATACGCTCCGTTCTGGGTAATCCTGGCGGTCGCACTGGCTCTGGGCCTCGGTACCATGGTTGGCTGGAAACGCGTGGTACTGACCATCGGCGAGAAGATCGGCAAGCAAGGCATGACTTACTCCCAGGGCATGTCGGCACAGATCACGACGGCGAGCCTGATCGGCATGGCGAACATCTTCAGCCTGCCGGTGTCCACCACCCACGTGCTGTCTTCTGGCGTGGCCGGCACCATGGTCGCCAACAAAAGCGGCCTGCAGGGCGGCACCGTCAAAACCATCCTGCTGGCCTGGGTCCTGACCCTGCCGGCAACCGTGGGCCTGTCGGCCGGCCTGTTCTGGCTGGCGTCGAAGGCACTGGCCAGCTGATACATCGCTGCAACGAAAAAGGCGCGTTCCGTGAGGTTCGCGCCTTTTTTTATCGCTGCGTTTTAGTGAGCACCACGAAGCACGCGAGCTGGAGGGCGGTGTTGGATGGGGTACATATCCATTTCTGGGGTAACGGCCGCTATGGGTTTCGCCCTTACGGCGAGTCACTTGGAAGAGCCCCAAGTAACCAAGGGCTCTTGCCCCTTTCGTTCGGTGCCTCGC